>NZ_JBHYTK010000032.1:5883-32705 GCF_042749255.1 Streptomyces sp. NPDC059524
GGGTCAGGGAGGGGGTCCGCGGACGGCCGGTCGGGGTCAGGAACGCGGAGCCTCGTGCTCGACGTACCGCTTCAGCCGGGCCAGATCGCGCTGCCCCGCGCCGCTGGTCCGCACGCCGTAGGTGCGGTCGGCGGTGACGGGGGCGACGGTGATGTGGCCGCGGGAGAGCAGTGCGGTGGAGTCGGCGTCCCTGACGGTCTCGGTGCAGTCGGCGGACGGTTCGTCGGCGCAGACGCCGAGGACGATGTCGTAGACGTCGCTTCCCGGCGTGCGGGCCTCGTAGGCGTGCCAGACGACCTTGCCGTGGCCGACGCTCGTCCACACCATGCGTCCGGCGCGCTGTCCGGCGCTGACGTCCGGATGGTCGACCTTGAGCGCGAACCGGTCGGTGAACAGGTCGCGTTCGCGCAGTCCGGCGATGAACCGGGCGGCGAAGCGGGCGTGGGCGCGGTAGTTGGCGACGGGGAACCGGCTCTGGCTCGCGTCGCCGGACGAGGAGAGGGCGATGGCGGGCACGCCCTCGTCGATGGCGGCGACCGCGGCGCCGACGGTTCCCGAGTCGTTGACCTGGGCGCTGACGTTGGGGCCCGAGTTGATGCCGGTGACGACCAGGTCGGGGCCGTCCTTCCAGCCGGCCTCGGCGGCGAGCCCGCCGCGCAGCGCGAACTTGACGGTGTCCGCCGGGGTGGCGCCGGGCGAGTCGGGTCCGCACGGGCCGGTGGCCAGGCACACGCCGAGAACGGGCGAGCCGGAGGGGGTGCCGGAGCAGTCGTTCTCGTATCCGGCGAGCGGCTCGGGGCGGCTGCTCAGGGAGAGCGTGCCGCCGTTGGTGACGGCCGTGCCCTTGCCGGACTGCACCTGCCAGGGCGCGATGGCGACGACGTCGGCGCCGGCCTCGCACAGGGACTTGCGGATCTCGTAGAGGCCCAGACCGTCCGAGTTGGTGGGCTTGAGGGCCCGCATGGAGTCGTCGTTGGTGAGCAGGACGCGCAGGCCGGCGAGCGGGCGGTCCGGCCGGCCGGAGCGCGGCGCGTCGTGCGGGTCGGGGGCGGTGGCGGAGGCGACCGCCCCCGTCCAGGCGAGGGCGGCGGTGACCGCGAGAACGAGGAGGGTGCGTCTGCGGCGCGGGGAGCGGGTCATGGCTGTGGTCCTCCGGGTGCGGCTCGGGCGGTGCGCGGGGAATCAGAGGGGGTACCGGGGGCGGCTCGCGGGGCTGGTGCTGTGCCGCCCCCGGTGGTTCAGAGGGAGAGTCCGGCTCCGTACGGGAAGACCGGGTCCTGGGTGGAGTTGGGTACGTCGCTGGGGGAGGCGGCGACGGCGGCCGTGGACCGGGGCAGCTCGTACGGCAGGCGGCCCTCGGGCGTGGCGTTGCCGAAGACGGCGTCGAGCAGGGCGGCGTCGCTCGCGCCGTAGTCGGCGACGAGGGCGGCGGCGCGCTCGGCGATCTCGGGCACGGCGGCGGGCCGTTCGAGGTGGAGCAGGACGACGGTCGGCACGGCGTCGAGAACGGCGAGGACGGGCTCGAGCTCCTCCTCGGTGAAGTCGAGCCGCCCGGTGTGGAACATCGACTCGAACTTGTTGTCGCGCTGCTCGTACGGGGTGTGCAGGCGCAGCAGGGCCAGGTCGGCGTCGGCCGGGGTGTCGGTGAGGTCGCCGTACGCCGCGGCGGCCTCCGCGTCCACGCCCTCCACGTACAGCTTGGGGCGCGGCCGGGTGACGGGCAGCGTGGCGTCGCGGTTGACCAGGACGGTGAGCGAGCGGCGCTGGGCGGCCTCACCCGCGGCGCGGAACTCGTCGGCGCCGACGATCTCCTCGGCCAGGTCGGGGTCGACGTAGGACTGGTCGAACAGGCCGAGGACGAACTTCTCGCGCAGCAGGCGGCGTACGGAGGCGTCGATGCGCTCCTCGCTGATCCGGCCGGAGCGGACGAGTTCGACGACGACCTCGGGGCATTCCTCACCGCCGAACTGGTCGGCGCCCGCGTCCAGGGCCTTCGCGGCGCGCTCGGCGAGCGTGAGGTGCTCGACGCCCCAGGCGCGGGCCGAGTGCATCTCGCCGAAGATCGGGGCGTCGGTGAGCAGGCCCCAGTCGGTGCAGACGATGCCGCCGAAGCCGAGGCTCTCCCGCAGCAGCCCGGTGATGACGCCCTTGTTGAAGCCGAAGCCGACCTCTTCCCAGTCCGTGCCGACGGGCTGCCCGTAGTACGGCATCATCTGCGAGGCGCCGGCGGCGATGGCGGCCTTGAACGGCTCCAGGTGGAGGTCCCGCAGACCGCCCGGGTAGACCTGCTCCTTGCCGTGCGGGAAGTGCGGGTCCTCGCCGTCCTTCTGCGGGCCGCCGCCGGGGAAGTGCTTGACCATGGTGGCCACGCTGTCCCGCCCGAGGGTCTCTCCCTGGAAGCCGAGGATGTACGCCTGCACCAGCTCGCCCGTGAGCGCGGCGTCGGATCCGAAGGTGCCCGACTGGCGCGACCAGCGGGGCTCGGTGGCCAGGTCGATCTGCGGGTGCAGGGCCACGCGAAGGCCGACGGCGAGGTACTCGCGGCGGGCGATGTCGGCGAAGCGGTGGACGAGTTCGGGATCGCGGACGGCGGCCAGACCGGTCGGCTCGGGCCAGGCGGAGAACGCGCCGGCGCTGAAGGAGGCGCCGATGTTGGTGGTGAAGGAGTGGCGCGGGTCGGTGGAGACGGTGACGGGGATGCCGAGCCGGGTGGCGGCGGCCAGTTCCTGCACGGCGTTGTGCCACTCGGCCATCTGGCGCGGCCCGGTGCCGCCCAGCAGGTTGAAGTGGCTCAGCAGCTTGGAGCCGATCAGGCCGCTGGTGTCGGTGGGGACCATGGCCGTCTCGTCGCCCGCCTCGACGGGGCGCCCGTCGTCGTGCAGGGGCAGCATGGTGTGGAACATCTGTCCGGCCTTCTCCTCCAGGGTCATCCGGGAGAGGAGGTCCTCGACGCGCTCGTCCGGGGACAGGGCGGGGTTCTGGTACGGGTGGCCGTCGTTGCGCGGTGCGGGGGTCATGGGAACTTCTCCAGTGGGGTGTACGGGCGGGCTCAGCGCACGCCGCGGATCGGGACGACGGACAGGGCCCCGATGACGGTGACCAGCGCGCCGGCCGCGAACAGGGCGTCGTAGCCGCCGAGCGAGCCGACGACGAGGGAGGCCAGAAACGGGCTGATGATCTGGGGCCCGGCGTTGGCGATGTTGAGGATGCCCATGTCGCGCGCCGCGTCGTCGGCGCTGGGCAGGACCAGGGTGACCAGGGCCGTGTCCACCGCCATGAAGCAGCCGAACGACAGTCCGGTGACGACCGCGAAGGCGAGCATGCCCGGCCAGGTGGGGCTGATCACCGGGATCATCGTGCCCAGCGCGGTGAAGACGCAGGAGACCGCGATGAACGGCTTGCGCCGCCCGATCCGGTCGGACAGCAGCCCGCCGACGACGGTCGCCAGCAGCATGCACACGGCGTTGACCGGGGACAGGACGGCCAGGGCCCCGGCGGGCTCCAGGTCCCCGGGCAGGCTGATGTCGTCCTGGAGGATGTACAGCTGGAAGAGCGTCACCATGAAGTAGCCGAGCATCATCAGGAACCGCCCGATGAAGGCCCAGCGGAAGTCGCCCGCCTTCAGCGCGGCGCCGAAGGCCGCGAGCTGGCGGACCAGCGGCACGGGCTCCACGGCGGGCAGGCGCTGCTCGCGCACCACCGCGGTGAACACCACGGCGACCAGGCCGATCACCGCGCCGAGGGCGAGGTAGCCGGTGCGGATGTCGTCGGGCACGAAGGCGGCGGCGAGCGTGACGCCGACGATCACTCCGAGCGGGGTGCCGATGCCGACCATGGCGGAGGCCAGTCCCCGGCGCTCGACCGGTACGCGGTCGGGGACGACCGCGGTGATCGCGGCCTGGTAGACGTTCATCATCGCCTGCACCAGGCACCAGCCGATGGTGACCAGGAGCAGGGTGCGCATCGCGCCGAGCAGGGCGAGCGCGCCCAGGGCGGCGAGCCCGCCGCCCAGGATCCAGGGGTTGCGCCGCCGGGAGCGGTCCGACAGCAGCCCCGCCAGCGGGTTGAAGAGGGTGGCGAAGACCGCCGAGACGCCGGAGACGAGGCCGAGGTTGGCGACCTTGTCCGCCGGGTCGAGCAGTTCCACCTGCACGGGCAGCAGCACTTGGCCGACACCCATGTAGACCATGTACATCGCGGTGTTCCCGACGGCCAGCATGGCCAGCAGCCGGACGAGCACACCGCCGCCGGGGCGGTCGGCCGGTGTGTCCGGTGCCGGAATCCGGGTCGCGGTTCTACTCATGACGGTCTCCTTGAAGCACGGCGGAGCCCCGGGACGGGGAGGGGACGGGAGGGGGCTTGGCTGGGGGGAACCAAGGGGCACTACAGCGAGGGGGAGGTCGGCGACCTCGATAGTTACACGTGTTACCGCCGACTGACTCCTGTGTAACACCTGAACGGCCTCCTGCCTAGGTGTCGGAGAGAATCCACTGATCGGAGCGATGTTGCTCGTGTAACCAGCCAAGGGCCCGCGACCTGTCTGTTCGCGGGCGGACGGGCGGCCCTTCGTCACCGTGTGTGACGCGTGTAACCTGGGACGGAGGGCAATCGGAGGCAAGGAGACGGATGGCTGCGAACTCGGTCACGAGCGCGGACGTGGCCCGGCTCGCGGGGGTGTCACGCGCCACCGTGTCGTTCGTGCTGAACAACACCCAGACGCACCGGGTCAGCGAGGCGACCCGCACCCGGGTGCGGGAGGCGGCACAGCAACTGGGCTACGTCCCGCACGCCGCCGCCCGGACCCTGCGCGCGGGGCACAGCAATCTGGTGCTGATCCCCGCCTCGGTGTCGGCGGTCGGCCACCTGGCCAGCGCCTGGCTCGACGCGCTGCACAGCGCGCTGGACGAGCGGGGCTACACGGCCGTCCTGCACGCGGGGCGGTACACGGACGCCTCGGCGGGCGCACGGGCCTGGGCCGAGCTGCGGCCGGCGGCGGTCCTCGCGATGGACGACGACTGCCTCACGGCGGAGGCGGGGCGGATCCTGCGCCGGGCGGGCGTGGCCACGGTGCTGGCCCTGTCGGCGCGCCCCGTGGAGGGCGTGTACGCGCTACCGCTGGACCACGCCCGCGTCGGGGAGCTGGCCGCCGAGCACCTGCTCGCGCGGGGCCGCCGGCGCATCGGGGTGGTCATGCCGCGCGAGCGCGGCCTCGACACGTTCGCCCGACCGCGGCTGGAGGGCGCCCGCGCCGTCGCCGCGCGCAGCACCGCGACCGTGACCGAACTGCCCATGTCGTACACGCGCGAGTCGGCCGCCGAACTGGCCGCGGCCTGGGGCGACCTGGGGCTCGACGCCGTGTTCGCCTACAACGACGAGTACGCGGCGCTCCTGCTGCACGCGCTTCAGGGCGCCGGGCTCACCGTCCCCGGCGACGTCGCCGTCGTCGGCGCCGACGACCTGGTGAGCGCGACCCTCCAGAACCCGCCGCTCACCACCGTCCGGCTTCCCTTCGTCCCGCCGGCCCTGGTCGCGGAGATCATCGACGCGCAGATCAACGGCAGGGACGTCCCCGAGGCCCCGCCCGCCGAGGCTGTCCTGATCCCCCGCGCCTCCTCCTGACTCCGGGGCGCGCGGGGCCACTGTGTGGAATTGATCAACGGCTCACAGCGACCACCGGCACAATGGACCCATGCCGATACCCGGGATCCCCAGCGATACACCCAGCCGTGCCGCCCTGACCGCCCACCTCGTCCGGACCCGCATCGCCGGCGACGTGGCCACGCCACGGGAGAACAACCTCTCCCACTACCGCAAGCTGGCGAACGGCGACCGCCACTTCTGGCTGGGACTGGAGCTGGGCGACCGCTGGAGCGACGAGCAGGACGTCCTCGCGGTGATGGCGGAGCGCTGTGGCGTCGTGGACGACCCGGAGCACCGCTACGGCCAGGACACGATCGACCCGGAGCTGACGGTCGACGCGCTGGAGCGCATGGCGGCCCGCCTGCACAAGGCGGCGGAGGACCGCCAGCGTGTGCTGTTCGCGACGGGCCACCCCGGCGGCCTGCTCGACGTGCACCGCGCGACGGCCGCGGCCCTGCGCGCGGCGGGCTGCGAGATCATGGTGATCCCCGAGGGCCTGGCCACGGAGGAGGGCATGGTCTTCCAGTTCGCGGACGTCGCGGTGCTGGAGCGCGGCGCGACGCTGTGGCACACCCACTCCCCCGACCCGATGACCCGCATCCTGGACGGCCTGGAGCACGAGGGCCGCCCGCTGCCCGACCTGGTCGTGGCCGACCACGGCTGGGCGGGCTGCGCGGCCCAGCGCGGCCTGGACTCGGTGGGCTACGCGGACTGCAACGACCCGGCGCTGTTCGTCGGCGAGGCCGAGGGCACGATGCAGGTGACGGTCCCGCTGGACGACCACGTCACGAGCCCGCGCCACTACGACCCGATGACGGCGTACCTGCTCGGCGCGGCGGGCCTGCTGGACGACTGACCCGGACCCCGGGCCGGGGTCACAGCGCCGCGCCCACGGTGAGCCCGTCGAGGACCGCCTCCTCGACGGTGCGCGGCGCGACCCGGTCCCCGACGGCGACGACGTGCTCCCCTTCGGGGGCGAACTCGTCGACCGGCTCGTGTCCCTGGGCGAGCACGACCCCGGCGACGCCTTCGAGCAGCACGGGTTCCTCCGTGAGCGTGTGCTGGAGGTAGACGGTGTCGCTGTCGGCTCCGTAGAGGCGCACGTTGGGGACGATGTCGATGCGGGCCCGCGCGGCGCGCGCGAGCAGGGCGGAGCGTACGTACTGCTGGAGGTGCTCCCCGGCGGCGAAGCCGGTGACGCACAGGGTCACCTTCCGTCCCTGGCCCGCGAGTTGGAGGGCGACGCCGAGTCCGATCCAGTCGCCGCGCCAGTCCGCGACGACGATCCGCCCGCGCGGCACGGCCGCCCCCTGGATCACCTGCCAGGCGTCCAGCACCACGGGATCGTCGAGCAGTTCGAGGTGCGGCCGGCGCGGCCGGGCCCCGGTGGCGAGGACGACGGCGTCGGGCGCGAGCGCGTCGAGGACGGCGGCGTCGACCGGCGCGTCGACCGTGATCCGTACGCCGGCCCGCCGTGCCTCCCCCTCCAGATTGGTGACGGCGCCGCCGAACTCGGCCCGTTCGGGAAGGAGTTGTGCGAGCAGCACTTGCCCGCCGACCCGTCGCGCGGCCTCGTGCAGTTCCACGTCGTGTCCGCGTGCGGCGGCGACGGCGGCGGCCTTGAGGCCGCCGGGTCCGCCGCCGACGACGAGGACCCGCTTGCGCCGGGTGAGCAACGGCAGGGTGCCGAAGCGGAGTTCGCGGCCGGTCTCGGGGTGCTGGATGCAGGAGATCGGGTAGCCGAGCTGGAAGTGCCCGATGCAGGCCTGGTTGCAGCCGATGCAGGCGCGGATCTCCTCGGCGCGGCCCTGTTCGGCCTTGGCGGGGAGTTCGGGGTCGCAGATGAGGGCGCGGGTCATGGCGCAGGCGTCGGCCTGACCGGCGGCGACGATCTGCTCGGCCTCCTGAGGCTGGTTGACCCGCCCGGCGACCATCACGGGCACCCCGGTGACGGCCTTCACCTTCGCGGCGAGCGGCGCCACGTACCCGGCCTCGTGGAACATGGGCGGCGCGATGTGCTGGGCGCCGGAGAGGCTGGCCGAACTGCCCGCGCACACGGACACGTAGTCGACGAGCCCTTCGGCGTCGAGCGCGGCGACGGTCTCCAGGACGAGTGCGGTGTCGAGCCCGTCGTGGCTCAGTTCGTCCCCCGATATGCGCAGGCCGACGACAAAGTCCGGGCCGGCCGCCGCCCGCGCCCGGCGCAGCGCCTCGCGCAGGAACCGCAGCCGGCCCGCGCCGTCACCGCCCCAGCCGTCGGTGCGTACGTTCACCTTCGGGTTGAGGAACTGGGCCGGGAGGTAGCCGTGGCTGGCGACGACCTCGGCCCCGTCGAGCCCGGCCGCGCACAGCCGCCGGGCCGCCTGCCCGTACCCGTCGAGGACCTCCTCGATCTCGGCCTCGGTCATGGCGCGCGGCATGACGTGGAAGCGTTCGCTGGGTGTCGCCGAGGGCGCCCACGCGACGGGCGCGCTGCCGTCGGCGGACTCCAGGATCTCGCGCCCGGGGTGGAAGAGCTGGCCGAAGATCCGGGTGCCGTGCCGGTGCACGGTCTCGGCGAGCCGGGCGTAGCCGGGGACGCAGTCGTCGTCCGTGGCCATGAGGACATGGGTGGTGTAGCGGGCGGAGGGGTGCACTCCGGAGACCTGGAGGACGATGAGTCCGGCGCCGCCCGCGGCCCGTGCCTCGTGGTAGGCGACCAGCGCGTCGGTGACGGCCCCGTCCTCGACGAGCACGGTGTCGTGCCCCGAGGACAGGATGCGGTTGCGTACGGTCACCGGACCGATCCGCAGTGGACTGAACAGGTGCGGGAACTCTGCCATGACGGCCCCTCCCGGGAGCGGATCGGTGCGGGAACAGGTCAGCCGGAGACGCCGAGGACGGCGCGCGCGGTGCCGACGAGCAGTTCGGCGTACTGCTCGGCGGTGAGCCCGGAGCCCGCGGCGACGGCCATGTCGAGCCCGTCGACGAGGACCACGAGCGAGCCGATGGCGGTGGCCTCGGGCACGGGCGGGCGGAACTCGCCGTCGCGCACGCCGTCCCGGACGATCCCGGAGATCAGCGCCCGCCATTCGTCGTGCACCCGGCGCACGCCCTCGCGCAGTTCCTCGCGGCGCGCGGCGCTGGCGCAGAACTCGGTCCAGGTGGCGCAGCGCCGGGTCAGTCCGGGGTCGGTGGTGAGGGCCTGGACGAGGAGCTCGAAGCGCCGCCATGCGGTCGGGGCGTCGACGGACGCGGCCCGCCAGCGGTCGACGAGCTCGTCGATGGACCAGGCGAAGGCCTCGCGGAACAGGGCGTCCCGGGTCTCGAAGTAATGCTGGAGCGAGCCGATGGACAGCCCGGCGACGGTGGCCACGTCCCGTAGCCGCCCGGCGTCGAAGCCCCGCTCGGCGAGGACCTCGGCGGCCGCCCGCAGAATCCGCTCACGCCGTTCGTCCGTGCCCGCACCCATGACCATGGCGGGAATAATAAAGCATTATTGTGACCCGCGACACAGGTCCACCCGGTCGATCTCAGCCGGGATCACCAGGGATTGAGTCCCTCGGAGCGGCGCTGGGCGAATCCCGGCGTCGGGTCGAGGTACACGCGCCGCACGGACGGGAACCGCTCGCGCAGCCGCCGGGCCGCGTCCTCGCAGGCCCACTCGATCTGGGCGGCGGTGGACGCGTCCCGGAAGTCGACCTTCGCGGCGACGAGGGCCTCGCGGGGCCCCTGGACCAGCGTGGTCAGTTCGAGGACGGCCTCGACGTGCTCGACGCCGAGCAGCAGTTCACGGATCTCGGCGCGGACCTGCTGGGGCAGCGGCCGCCCGACGAGCAGCTCCGCGTTGGACCGCCCGAGCACCCAGGCCACCCACAGCAGCAGCCCGCCGATGCACAGCGAGGCGATGCCGTCCCACACGCCCGAACCGGTGAGCTGCCCTCCCAGCAGGCCGCCCGCCGCGAACAGCAGACCGGCGAGCGCCGCGCTGTCCTCCAGGACGACGGCCTTCACGGCGGTGTCGGGCGTGCGCCGCAGATACCGGCGCAGCGGCGCCCCGGTCCGGGCCGCCTCGCCGCGCGCCTGCCGCAGCGCGGTCCGCAGCGAGAAGCCCTCCAGGACGAAGGCGACGGCGAGGACGAGGTAGGAGACGAGGGGGTCGCCGAGGTCCTCGCCCGCGACCAGGGTGTGGATGCCGTCGTAGAGG
Source organism: Streptomyces sp. NPDC059524 (assembly GCF_042749255.1). NCBI lineage: Bacteria > Bacillati > Actinomycetota > Actinomycetes > Kitasatosporales > Streptomycetaceae > Streptomyces > Streptomyces sp. NPDC059524. Next base: position 15,710 of record NZ_JBHYTK010000032.1, read on the forward strand.
GAGAAGACGGCGCCGCCGACGAAGGTGGCGACGGCGGCGAGCAACGCCCACACATAGCGCTCCCCGCCGTAGCCGAGCGGGTGCTCCTCGTCGGCGGGCTTCTCGCTGCGCTTGAGCGAGGTGAGCAGGAGGAGCTCGGTGACGGTGTCGGCGAAGGAGTGCGCGGCCTCGGAGAGCATCGCGCTCGATCCGCTGATGACACCGGCCACGGCCTTGGCGAGGGCGATGCCCAGATTGGCGGCCGCGGCGACGATCACGGTGAAGACGCTCTCGCCGCCGGCCGGCTCCTCGGTGGTGCTCGCTTGCTCCGCCCGTACGTCGCTCATGTACGGGACGGTATGTCCGTTCAGCGCGGGACGCGAACGACGCCCTCCTGGATCACGGTGATCGCGAGGTGCCCGTCCTGGGTGTAGATCCGGGCCTGGCCGAGGCCGCGCCCGCCGGACGCGGAGGGCGACTCCTGGTCGTAGAGGAGCCACTCGTCGGCGCGGAACGGCCGGTGGAACCACATGGCGTGGTCGAGCGAGGCGCCGACGACGTCCCCGACGGCCCAGCCGCCGCGCCCGTGCGCGAGGAGCACGGAGTCGAGCAGCGTCATGTCGGACACGTACGTGGCGAGGCAGACGTGGAGCAGCGGGTCGTCGGCGAGTTTGCCGCCGGCCTTGAACCAGACCTGGGAGCGCGGCGGCTGCGGCTTGCCGACGAAGGCGAACGGCGGCGCGTCGACGTAGCGCAGGTCGACGGCCTCGCGGGCCTCCAGCATCCGGGCGACCACGTCGGGCGAGAGCACGGAGTCCGCGTAGCGCGGGAGCAGCTCGGCGGCCGTGGGCAGCGACTCGGGGTCCGGCGCGGGCGGCATCGGCGCCTGGTGGTCGAGCCCTTCCTCGTACGTCTGGAAGGACGCGGAGAGGTGGAAGATCGGCCGGCCGTGCTGGACGGCGACGACGCGGCGCGTGGTGAAGGAGCGGCCGTCGCGGATCCGGTCGACCGTGTAGACGATCGGGGCGCCCGGGTCCCCCGCCACGAGGAAGTACGCGTGCAGGGAGTGGGCGAGCCGGTCGGCCGGGACGGTGCGCCCGGCGGCGACCAGCGCCTGGGCCGCCACCTGTCCGCCGAAGACACGCGGGACGACGGCGGACCGGGACTGGCCGCGGAACATGTCCTCCTCGATCTGCTCGAGGTCGAGCAGATCGAGGAGGTCCTTGAGTGCCTGATGCATGTGATCAGTTGTATCGGGCAGCTGTGTGCGGCCGGTTACAGACCCATGTTCTTCGCGATGATCATCTTCATGACCTCGCTGGTGCCGCCGTAGATGCGGTTCACACGGTTGTCCGCGTACAGGCGGGCGATCGGGTACTCGTTCATGAACCCGTAGCCGCCGTGCAGCTGGAGGCAGCGGTCGATGACGCGGTGGGCGACCTCGGTGCAGAACAGCTTCGCGGACGCGGCCTCGGCGGCGGTCAGCTCGCCGGCGTCGAGGGCCTCCAGGGCGCGGTCGGCGACGGCCTGCGCGGCGTCCACCTCGGCCTGGCAGGCGGCCAGCTCGAACTTCGTGTTCTGGAACGTGGCGACCGGCTTGCCGAAGACGGTGCGCTCCTGCACGTACTGCTTGGCGAAGTTCACGGCGGCCTGGGCCTGCGCGTACGCGCCGTAGGCGATGCCCCAGCGCTCGGAGGCGAGGTTCGTGCCGAGGTAGCCGAAGCCCTTGTTCTCCTCGCCCAGGAGGTCCTCGGCGGGGACCTTCACGTCGACGAAGGCCAGCTCGGCGGTGTCGGAGGTGCGCAGGCCGAGCTTGTCGAGCTTGCGGCCGATCGAGTAGCCCTCGGACTTGGTGTCGACGGCGAAGAGAGAGATGCCGAAGCGGCGGTCCTCGGCGGTCGGCGCGGCGGTGCGGGCGCAGACGATGACGCGGTCGGCGTGGACGCCGCCGGTGATGAAGGTCTTGGCGCCGTTGAGGACGTAGTGCGTGCCGTCCTCGGAGAGCTTGGCGGTGGTCTTCATGCCCGCGACGTCGGAGCCGGTGCCCGGCTCGGTCATCGCGAGGGCCCACATCTCCTCGCCGGAGACGAAGTTCGGCAGGTAGCGCTTCTTCTGCTCGTCGGTGGCGAGCATCTTGATGTACGGCAGGGCGAGCAGCACGTGCACGCCGGAGCCGCCGAAGGAGACGCCCGCGCGGGCGGTCTCCTCGTACTGGATGGCCTCGAACTTGTGGGTGTCCATGCCCGCGCCGTCGTACTCCTCCGGCACGTTGATCCCGAACAGGCCGAGCTCAGCCATCTTGCCGTAGAGCTCGCGCGGGACGATGCCGTCCTGGAACCACTCGTCGTAGTGCGGGACGACCTCGGCCTCGATGAAGGCGCGCAGGGTCTCCCGGAACGCCTCGTGGTCCTCATTGAAAACGGTACGGCGCACGGGAACTCCCTCTACGGCCTCAGACGGCCCTCATACGACGACTAAGCGCTTGCTCAGAGAACGTTACCGGCCAGTCACCGGACCGTCCAGAGATGCGCGTCACTCTGCGGCGCACCTCACCTCACTGTGCGGCAGCGGCGAACGCTCCGCGCGCCAGCTTGTGCAGCATGGCCGCCGTCGCGTCACGCCCGGGCAGCGAACCCGGGCGGCTCAGATGCGGCGTCGAGTTCAGCAGCCCGAAGACCGCGTGCACCGCCACGCGCGCGTGAGGCTCGGCGAGCTCCGGGTAGACCTTGCGCACCGCCTCCACCCACAGCTCCACGTACTGGCGCTGGAGCTGGCGCACCAGCTTGCGGTCGGTGTCGCGCAGCCGGTCGAGCTCACGGTCGTGCAGCGTGATCAGGTCGCGGTCGTCGAGCGCGAAGTCGATGTGCCCCTCGATCAGCGAGTCGAGCAGCGCGTCGGGTCCCTGGCCCGCCTCGGCGACCCGGTGCTTGCCGCCGGTGAGCAGCTGCCCGCTGATGCCGACGAGCAGCTCGGCGAGCATCGCGTCCTTGCCCGCGAAGTGCCGGTACAGGCCGGGTCCGCTGATGCCGACGGCGGCGCCTATCTCATCGACCCCCACGCCGTGGAAACCCCGCTCGGCGAAGAGCCGCGCGGCCTCCTTGAGGATCTGCTCGCGCCGCGTGGGGGCGTCGGTTCTGGTGGCCATGGAAGTAATTCTAGACAGGGAGGTTAGCGAGCGTTAACCTGGAGGAAACAGGTTAACGCTCATTAACTTTCGCAGGACTGGCCCAGAGTTTGCTCAGGACTTGGTGAGGGGACCGCAGGATGCACGAGGCACCGGAGCTGACGAGCGCGGCGGACCCCGCGTCGGAGGCGTGGCGGGCCAACGAGGCGGCGCACCGGGCGCTCGGCGAGGAGCTGCGCGCCAAGCTCGCCGCGGCCCGGCTCGGCGGCGGCGAGAAGGCCCGGGCGCGGCACACCGCGCGCGGCAAACTGCTGCCGCGCGACCGGGTGGACACGCTGCTCGACCCGGGCTCCCCGTTCCTGGAGCTGGCCCCGCTGGCGGCCGACGGGATGTACGGGGACCAGGCGCCGGCGGCGGGTGTGATCGCCGGCATCGGCCGGGTCAGCGGCCGCGAGTGCGTGATCGTCGCCAATGACGCGACCGTCAAGGGCGGCACGTACTACCCGATGACGGTGAAGAAGCACCTGCGCGCCCAGGAGGTCGCGCTGGAGAACAGGCTGCCGTGCGTCTATCTGGTGGACTCCGGCGGCGCCTTCCTGCCGATGCAGGACGAGGTCTTCCCCGACCGCGAGCACTTCGGCCGGATCTTCTACAACCAGGCGCGGATGTCCGGCGCGGGCATCCCGCAGATCGCGGCGGTCCTCGGCTCGTGCACGGCCGGCGGAGCGTACGTCCCGGCGATGAGCGACGAGGCCGTCATCGTGCGGAATCAGGGCACGATCTTCCTCGGCGGCCCGCCGCTGGTGAAGGCGGCCACCGGTGAGGTCGTCACCGCGGAGGAGCTGGGCGGCGGCGAGGTCCACTCCCGCGTCTCCGGCGTCACGGACCACCTCGCGGAGGACGACGCGCACGCGCTGCGCATCGTGCGCACGATCGTCTCCACGCTCCCCGAGCGCGGCCCGCTCCCCTGGTCGGCCGAGGCCGCGATCGAGCCGAAGGTCGACCCGGCGGGCCTGTACGGGGCGGTGCCGGTCGACTCGCGCACCCCGTACGACGTCCGCGAGGTCATCGCGCGCGTGGTGGACGGCTCGCGGTTCCACGAGTTCAAGTCCGAGTACGGGCAGACGCTGGTCACCGGCTTCGCCCGGATCCACGGCCACCCGGTCGGCATCGTGGCGAACAACGGCATCCTGTTCTCCGAGTCCGCCCAGAAGGGCGCCCACTTCATCGAGCTGTGCGACCAGCGCGGCATTCCGCTGGTGTTCCTGCAGAACATCTCGGGCTTCATGGTCGGCCGGGACTACGAGGCGGGCGGCATCGCCAAGCACGGCGCCAAGATGGTCACCGCCGTGGCCTGCACGCGCGTGCCGAAGCTGACCGTCGTGATCGGCGGCTCGTACGGCGCGGGCAACTACTCGATGTGCGGCCGGGCCTACAGCCCCCGCTTCCTGTGGATGTGGCCCGGCGCCAAGATCTCCGTCATGGGCGGCGAGCAGGCCGCGTCCGTCCTCGCGACCGTCAAGCGGGACCAGTTGGAGGCGCGCGGCGAGGAGTGGCCCGCCGAGGACGAGGACGCCTTCAAGGCCCCGATCCGCGCCCAGTACGAGACCCAGGGCAGCGCGTACTACGCGACGGCGCGGCTCTGGGACGACGGCGTGATCGACCCGATGGAGACCCGCCAGGTCCTCGGCCTGGCCCTGACCGCGTGCGCCAACGCACCGCTGCCGGAGAAGTCCCCCGGCTTCGGTGTCTTCCGGATGTGACGGCGATGAAGACCCCGACGATCCCGTCGACCACGTCGACCACGACGACGAACAGTGGTGTGGAGAGGCGAACGATGATGTTCGAGACCGTGCTGGTGGCCAACCGCGGCGAGATCGCCGTCCGTGTCATCCGTACGCTGCGGGCGCTCGGCGTCCGCTCGGTGGCCGTGTACAGCGACGCGGACGCCGACGCGCGGCACGTGCGCGAGGCCGACGAGGCCGTCCGGATCGGCCCGCCGCCGGCCTCCGAGAGCTATCTGTCGGCCGAGCGCATCGTCGAGGCGGCGCGCGCCACGGGCGCCCAGGCGGTGCACCCGGGCTACGGCTTCCTGGCGGAGAACGCGGCGTTCGCGCGGGCCTGCGAGGAGGCGGGCCTGGCCTTCATCGGCCCGTCCGCCGACGCGATCGCGCTGATGGGCGACAAGATCCGCGCGAAGGAGACGGTGCAGGCCGCGGGTGTCCCGGTGGTCCCGGGCGGCCGCGATCCCGAACTCGCGGACGCGGCCCGCGAGCTGGGCGCCCCCGTGCTGCTCAAGCCGTCGGCCGGCGGTGGCGGCAAGGGCATGCGCCTGGTGCGGGACCTGACGGTCCTGGAGGACGAGATCGCGGCGGCGCGGCGCGAGGCACGGGCCTCGTTCGGCGACGACACACTGCTCGTCGAGCGGTGGATCGACCGCCCCCGGCACATCGAGATCCAGGTCCTCGCGGACGCGCACGGCAATGTGGTGCACCTGGGCGAGCGCGAGTGCTCGCTGCAGCGCCGCCACCAGAAGGTCATCGAGGAGGCGCCCAGCGTCCTGCTCGACGAGAAGACCCGCGCGGCGATGGGCGCGGCGGCCGTCGAGGCGGCCCGCTCGTGCGGCTACCGGGGCGCGGGCACGGTCGAGTTCATCGTCCCCGGCGAAGACCCGTCCGCGTACTACTTCATGGAGATGAACACCCGCCTCCAGGTGGAGCACCCGGTGACCGAGCTGGTCACGGGCCTGGACCTGGTGGAATGGCAGCTGCGCGTCGCCGCGGGCGAGCCGCTCGGCTTCACGCAGGACGACATCACCCTGACCGGCCACGCGGTCGAGGCGCGCCTGTGCGCCGAGGACCCCGCCCGCGGCTTCCTCCCCTCCGGCGGCACGGTCCTCGCGCTGAGCGAGCCCGAGGGCGACGGGGTGCGCACGGACTCCGGGCTCAGCGAGGGCACGGAGGTCAGTTCCCTCTACGACCCGATGCTGGCGAAGGTCATCGCGTACGGCCCCGACCGGGACACGGCGCTGCGCCGGCTGCGGGCGGCGCTGGCCCGCACGGTGACACTGGGCGTGCCGACGAACGCGGGCTTCCTGCGCCGGCTGCTGGCCCATCCGGCGGTCGTCGCGGGCGAGTTGGACACGGGTCTCGTGGAGCGCGAGGTCGACGGCCTGGTCTCGGCGGACGTCCCCGCGGGCGTCTACGCGGCGGCGGGCGCCCTGCGCCAGGAGCGCCTGGCGCCGGCCGGCGGCGACGGCTGGGCCGACCCGTTCGGGCGGCCCGACGGCTGGCGGCTCGGCGGCGACCCGGCGTGGACGGTGCACCACCTGCGGGCCGCCGGGCACGACCCGGTCGAGGTCCGCGTCCGCACCACGGCCTCCGGCACCGAGATCCTGGTCGACGGCGAGCCGACGGCCCCGGTGCGGCCCACGGCGGTGGCCGCCGACTGGCTGGCCCTCGACGGCGACGCCTGGCACGTCCAGGACCACGACCCGGTCGCGGCGAGCCTGACGGGTGCCGGGGCGGGCGGCGCGGGTTCCCTGACGGCTCCGATGCCCGGCACGGTGACGGTCGTCAAGGTGGCCGTCGGCGACGAGGTCGCGGCCGGTCAGAGCCTGCTGGTGGTCGAGGCGATGAAGATGGAGCACGTGATCGCGGCCCCGCACGCGGGCGTCGTCACGGAGCTGGACGTGCGCCCCGGCACGACGGTGGCGATGGACCAGATCCTGGCGGTCGTCCAGGAACGCGCAGAGGAGGCGGCGTGATGGACGCCCTGCCGATGACGATCCCGGCCCCCGGCCTGCCCGCGCGGGTCCGCATCCACGAGGTGGGCGCGCGGGACGGGCTCCAGAACGAGAAGACGACCGTCCCCACCGAGGTCAAGGCCGAGTTCGTCCACCGCCTCGCGGACGCCGGACTGACCACAATCGAGGCTACGAGCTTCGTCCACCCCAAGTGGGTTCCCCAACTCGCGGACGCCGAGACCCTGTTCCCGCGGCTCCAGGGCCTCGCGGACGTCCACCTCCCGGTCCTCGTCCCGAACGAGCGGGGCCTGGACCGCGCCCTGTCGCTCGGCGCGGACCGGATCGCCGTGTTCGCCAGCGCGACGGAGTCCTTCGCGAAGGCCAATCTGAACCGGACGGTGGCCGAGTCCCTCGCCATGTTCGAGCCGGTCGTGACCCGCGCGAAGGAGGCGCGGGCCCACGTCCGCGGCTACCTCTCCATGTGCTTCGGCGATCCCTGGGAGGGCGCGGTCCCCGTCCACCAGGTGGTCCGAGTGGCCAAGTCCCTCATGGACATGGGCTGCGACGAGCTCAGCCTGGGCGACACGATCGGCGTGGCCACCCCCGGCCACGTCCAGGCGCTGCTCTCCGCGCTCAACGAGGAGGGCGTGGCGACGAACGTGATCGGGGTGCACTTCCACGACACGTACGGCCAGGCCCTCTCCAACACGCTCGCGGCGCTCCAGCACGGCGTCACCACCGTCGACGCGTCCGCGGGCGGCCTCGGCGGCTGCCCGTACGCGAAGAGCGCCACCGGCAATCTCGCCACCGAAGACCTCGTCTGGATGCTGAACGGCCTCGGCATCGAGACCGGGGTCGACCTCGGCCGTCTCAGCGCCACGAGCGCGTGGATGGCCGGCCACCTGGGCCGACCCAGCCCGTCCCGCACCGTTCGCGCCCTCGTACCCGAGGCCCAGTCCCCGCAGGAGCAGTGAGCCAGATGGACCACCACCTCTCCCCCGAGCACGAGGAACTCCGGCGCACCGTCGAAGAGTTCGCCCACGACGTGGTCGCGCCGAAGATCGGCGACTTCTACGAGCGCCACGAGTTCCCGTACGAGATCGTGCGCGAGATGGGGCGCATGGGCCTGTTCGGGCTGCCGTTCCCCGAGGAGTACGGCGGCATGGGCGGCGACTACCTGGCGCTCGGCATCGCCCTGGAGGAGCTGGCCCGGGTCGACTCGTCCGTGGCGATCACCCTGGAGGCGGGCGTCTCGCTCGGCGCGATGCCGCTGCACCTGTTCGGCACCGAGGAGCAGAAGCGGGAGTGGCTGCCGCGGCTGTGCTCCGGCGAGATCCTCGGCGCGTTCGGGCTGACCGAGCCGGAAGCCGGGTCCGACGCGGGCGGCACGCGCACGACGGCCGTCCTGGACGAGACCACGGGCGACTGGGTCGTCAACGGCACGAAGTGCTTCATCACCAACTCCGGTACGGACATCACCGGTCTGGTGACGGTCACCGCGGTCACAGGGCGCACGGCGGACGGCAAGCCGCAGATCTCCTCGATCATCGTCCCGTCCGGCACACCGGGCTTCACGGTCGCGGCCCCGTACTCGAAGGTCGGCTGGAACGCGTCGGACACCCGCGAACTCCACTTCGACGACGTCCGCGTCCCGGCGGCGAACCTGCTGGGCACGGAGGGGCGCGGCTTCGCGCAGTTCCTGCGGATCCTCGACGAGGGGCGCATCGCGATCGCCGCGCTCGCGACGGGGCTCGCCCAGGGCTGCGTCGACGAGTCCGTGAAGTACGCCAAGGAGCGCAAGGCGTTCGGGCGGGCCATCGGCGGGTACCAGGCGATCCAGTTCAAGATCGCCGACATGGAGATGAAGGCGCACACCGCGCGGCTCGGCTGGCGGGACGCGGCGTCGCGGCTCGTCGCCGGGGAGCCGTTCAAGAAGGAGGCGGCGATGGCGAAGCTGTACTCCTCCACGGTCGCGGTGGACAACGCGCGCGAGGCCACCCAGATCCACGGCGGCTACGGCTTCATGAACGAGTACCCGGTGGCCCGCATGTGGCGGGACTCCAAGATCCTGGAGATCGGCGAGGGCACGAGCGAGGTGCAGCGCATGCTGATCGCCCGCGAACTCGGCCTCCCGTCCTGACCCCCGCCCCCAGGCCCCCTCGCCCCGCCTTCGGTGCCGAGGGGGCTTCGGCATGCCGGCGGGCGGCGTGCCGGTGCCGCGTGGCCGCTCACGCCCCGCGACGGCGTCGCGGATCGGAACGAGTTGGCCGGCGAGCGCCCGCTGGACGACCCTTACGGGATGAGCTCCTTGCCCCTGCTGCAGTCCCCCGAGGCGGTCGATGACTGGCTGACGCGCGCCGGCTGGCATCCGGGCCGCCGGTGCGACGATCTCGCCGCCGCAGCGGTGGCGAGCACGATCGAGGAGTTCGGCCTCGACGGCGGCGGGGTGCTGGAAGTGAACGAGCCCGCCCTGCGGTTCGTCCGCGAGCACATCGGACTGGAGACCCGGCTGGGGGCCAACCCCCGGCACATCGTCTACTTCTCGCCGCTCCTCACCTACAAAGGGGCGTCGGAGGACATTCAGGAACTCGCGGACGCCCTGGGCAAGAAGGTCTTCCCGGTGGCGTACGACCGGGACGACGGCGCGATGTTCCTCGTCGACGAGACGGGCCGCTTCTTCTATCAGCACTGGAGCGGCGAGTACTTCCTCGGGTACGACAAGCACGCGGCTTTCGTCGCCTACTCGGGACACCCGATCCCCTTCGCGGACGAGCACTACACCTGGTGAAGACCGCGGCCGGCGGGGCCCCGTCCTCCCCCGCCCCCTGGACATGCCGAGAACTTAGGTTAACCTTCCCTTAGTTCCGCGACCCCGCCCGGCCGTAGATCCGGCATGTCCGAAAGCAGCCCGTGATGACCGAAGTCCGTCTGTCCCGCCCCACCCGCCGCGGCATCCTCGCCGTCGGCGGTGCCCTCGGCCTCGGTGCCGCGCTCGCCGCGTGCGGTGACGAGAAAGGCTCGGCGGGCGGTGGCTCGAGCGCCGGGAAGAAGGGCTCCGGGCCGTGGTCGTTCAAGGACGACCGCGGCACGACCGTGAAGCTCGACAAGATCCCGGCGAACATCGTCGCGTTCACCGGCGTCGGCGCCGCCCTGTACGACTACGGCATCCAGGTCAAGGGCGTGTTCGGCCCGACCACGGTCAAGGGCGGCAAGCCCGACGTGCAGGCCGGCGACATGGACGTCTCCAAGGTGACGGTCATCGGCAACGAGTGGGGCCAGTTCAACATCGAGAAGTACGCGAGCCTCGCTCCCGACGTGCTGATCACCACCATGTTCGACGCCGCCGGCACCCTCTGGTACGTCCCGGAGGAGTCCGCGAAGAAGATCGCCAAGCTCGCCCCGAGCGCCGGCATCTCCGTGTTCGACCGCAAGCTGGACCAGCCGCTGCAGCGCATGTACGCGCTGGCCGAGTCGCTCGGCGCCGACCTGAAGGCCGAGAAGGTCGTCGCGGCGAAGAAGCGTTTCGAGGACGCCGCCGCCCGCCTGCGCAAGGCCGCGAAGGCCCACCCCGACATCAAGGTCCTGGCCGGCTCGGCGAGCGCCGACATCTTCTACGTGTCCGGCACGGACCTCTCCATCGACCTGGAGTACTTCAAGTCCCTCGGCGTGAACTTCGTGGAGCCCACGGAGGCCGCGAAGAAGGCGTCCGGCGGCTGGTTCGAGAACCTGAGCTGGGAGAACGTCGACAAGCACAAGGCCGACATCATCATGATGGACGACCGCGCCCAGGCCATCCAGCCCGACGCCATCGAAGAGGCGACCTGGAAGAAGCTGCCCGCGGTCAAGGCCGGCCAGGTCATCCCCCGCTCCCCCGAGCCGATCCTGTCCTACGACAAGTGCGCCCCGCTCCTGGAGAACCTCGCGAAGGCCATCGAGACGGCGAAGAAGGTGTCCTGATCCCATGACCGCGACGGCCGAGACGCCCACCGTGACCCCGTTCCGATTCTTCGATCTGGAGGTGACACGGACCCGGCGGCTCGGCCCGTCGCTGCTCCGGGTCACCTTCACCGGCCCCGAGCTCGACGCCTTCCACGGCGGCGGCCGGGACCAGTCCCTGTCCCTCTTCCTGCCGCACCCGGGCCAAGGCGCCCCCGTGCTGCCGGTCCCCGAACCGGGTGACGACGGCCGCGCCTGGCACGCCGCGTTCCGCGCGCTGCCCGACGACGTACGGGCCGTCATGCGCTCGTACACGCTGAGCGGTCAGCGCCGCGAGCCGGAGCAGGAGGTCGACATCGACTTCGTGCTGCACGGCGGGGATCCCGCCACGATCGGCCCCGCCTGCGCCTGGGCCGAGGCCGCGCGCCCCGGCGACCGGGTCGTCGTGCTCGGTCCTGCGGTCGCCGACAACACCGCCGTGCGCTGCCGCCCGCACGAGGACTTCGACCACATCGTCATGTGGGGCGACGAGACCGCCGTACCGGCCGCGCTCGGCGTCCTCGCCTGGCTGCCCGCCTCGGTCACCGCCCACGTATGGCTGGAGGTCCCGCACCGCGGCGATGTCCAGCCCGTCACGACGGCCGCCGACGCGCACGTGACCTGGCTCGTGCGCGACGAGGACTCCCCCACGGCCCTCGACGCCGTCCGCGCGGCCGAACTCCCCGAAGCGGCACGCCCGTACGCCTGGCTGGCCGGCGAGTCCGGGACCATGCGGGAGCTGCGCCGCCATCTCGTGCGCGAGCGCGGCTACGACAAGCGGGCGGTGACGTTCGTCGGGTACTGGAAGCGCGGGCTGAGCGAGGACGCCCTGCGCGAGCAACCGGCCGACACGTAGGGCTGATCGCGCCAAAAGGAGAGGGCGGGGTCGCACACTCAACTTAGGTTAGGCTAACCTAAGTACGAGTGAGCGGCCCCGCCCTCTTCGCCGCCCTCGCTCCACCTCCCACTCCTTCCCCACCCGGAGGAACCGTCCATGCGCTCGCACCTGCTCAATGACACGACCGCGGAGCTGTACCGCAGCTCCGTGACCGAGGGAGTCGAGCGGGTGGCGGCCCAACTCGCCACCACCACCCGGCCGTTCACCGGCGTCACGCCCGACGCCCTCGCCCCGGCCATCGACGCCGTCGACCTCGACGCCCCGCTCCACGACACCATCGCGGTGCTCGACGAGCTCCAGGACGTCTACCTGCGCGACGCCGTCTACTTCCACCACCCCCGCTACCTCGCCCACCTCAACTGCCCGGTCGTCATCCCGGCCGTGCTCGGCGAGGCGATCCTGTCGGCCGTCAACTCCTCCCTGGACACCTGGGACCAGTCGGCCGGCGGCACCCTGATCGAGCGCAAACTCGTCGACTGGACCGCCGCCCGGATCGGCCTCGGCCCCACCGCCGACGGCGTGTTCACCTCCGGCGGCTCGCAGTCCAACCTCCAGGCGCTGCTCATGGCCCGCCAGGAGGCCAAGACGGACTCCCTGGACCGGCTGCGCGTCTTCGCCTCCGAGGCCGCCCACTTCAGCGTCCAGAAGTCCGCGTCGCTGCTGGGCCTGCCCCCGCAGGCCGTCGTCCCGATCCCGGTCGACCGCACCAAGCGGATGCAGACCCTCGCGCTCGCCGCCGAGCTGGAGCGCTGCCGCAAGGACGGGCTCGTCCCCATGGCCGTCGTCGCGACCGCCGGCACCACCGACTTCGGCTCCATCGACCCGCTGCCCGAGATCGCCGAACTGTGCGACCGGTACGGCACCTGGATGCACGTCGACGCCGCCTACGGCTGCGGACTGCTCGTGTCGACGAAGCACCGCGACCGGCTCGACGGCATCGAGCGCGCCGACTCCGTCACCGTCGACTACCACAAGTCCTTCTTCCAGCCGGTGAGTTCGAGCGCCGTCCTGGTCCGCGACCGGGCCACCCTGCGGCACGCGACCTACCACGCGGAGTACCTCAACCCGCGCCGCACCGTCGCCGAGCGCATCCCCAACCAGGTCGACAAGTCCCTGCAGACCACCCGCCGCTTCGACGCCCTCAAACTGTGGATGACCCTGCGCGTGATGGGCGCCGACGGCATCGGCAGCCTCTTCGACGAGGTCTGCGACCTGGCCCGGCGCGGCTGGGAGCTGCTCGCCGCCGACCCGCGCTTCGACGTGGTCGTCGAGCCCCAGCTGTCCACGCTCGTCTACCGCTACGTCCCGGCCGCCGTCACCGACCCGGCCGAGATCGACCGCGCCAACCTCTACGCCCGCAAGGCCCTGTTCGCCTCTGGCGACGCCGTCGTCGCGGGCACCAAGGTGGGCGACCGCCAGTACCTGAAGTTCACCCTGCTCAACCCCGAGACGACCCTCGACGACCTGACGGCCGTCCTCGACCTCATCGCCGGCCACGCCGAGCAGTACCTGGGAGACACCCTTGACCGCGCTTCCTGAACCCCATGACCGTCTCGACTTCATCGGGATCGGGCTCGGCCCCTTCAACCTCGGCCTCGCCTGCCTGACCGAGCCGATAGCCGAGCTGAACGGGGTCTTCCTGGAGTCCAAGCCGGACTTCGAGTGGCACTCGGGCATGTTCCTCGACGGGGCCCACCTGCAGACCCCGTTCATGTCGGACCTGGTCACCCTCGCCGACCCGACCTCCCCCTACTCCTTCCTCAACTACCTGAAGGAATCGGGGCGGTTGTACTCCTTCTACATCCGCGAGAACTTCTACCCGCTGCGCGTCGAGTACAACGACTACTGCCGCTGGGCCGCCGCGAAACTACGCTCCGTCCGCTTCTCGACGACCGTCACCGAGGTCACGTACGACGAGGGCGACGGCCTCTACGCGGTCCGCACGGAGGGCGGCGACACGTACCGCGCCCCGCGCCTGGTCCTCGGCACCGGCACCCCGCCGCACATCCCCGAGGCCGCCCGGGACCTCGGCGGCGACGGCGTCATCCACAACTCCCGCTACATGCAGCACAAGAGCGAGCTCCAGAAGAAGGACTCGATCACGCTGGTCGGCAGCGGGCAGTCCGCGGCCGAGATCTACTACGACCTGCTCAGCGAGATCGACGTCCACGGCTACCGGCTGAACTGGGTCACCCGATCGCCGCGCTTCTTCCCGCTCGAGTACACCAAGCTCACGCTGGAGATGACGTCCCCGGACTACATCGACTACTTCCACGCGCTGCCCGAGCAGAAGCGGTACTCCCTGGAGGAGCGGCAGAAGGGCCTGTTCAAGGGCATCGACGGCGAGCTGATCGACGCCATCTTCGACCTGCTCTACCAGAAGGGCCTCGACGGGCCCGTGCCGACGCGGCTCCTCACCAACTCCGCGCTCACCGGCGCCCGGCACGAGAACGGCACGTACACCCTCGACCTGCACCAGGAGGAGCAGGACAAGGACTTCGAGCTGCGCACCGAGGGCCTGATCCTCGCCACCGGCTACAAGTACGAGACGCCGGCCTTCCTCGCCCCCGTCGAGGACCGCATCCGGCGCGACGGGCGCGGCCGCTTCGACGTCGCCCGCAACTACTCGATCGACACCACCGGGCGCGGCATCTTCCTGCAGAACGCGGGCGTGCACACCCACTCGATCACCAGCCCCGACCTGGGCATGGGCGCCTACCGCAACAGCTACATCATCGGCGAGCTGCTCGGCACCGAGTACTACCCCGTCGAGAAGACCATCGCCTTCCAGGAGTTCGCCGTATGAGCACGAGCAGCATGAGCACCACGGCCACCGTCGGCGCGCTGACCCTGCGCCCGCTCGACCCGCGCAGCGACAGCGAGCTGCTGCACCGCTGGGTCACCGACCCGAAGGCCGCGTTCTGGATGATGCAGGACGCGAAACTGCAGGACGTCGAGCGCGAGTACATGGCGATCGCGGCGGCCGAGCACCACGACGCGTTTCTCGGCCTGCACGACGGGGAGCCCGCGTTCCTCATGGAGCGCTACGACCCGGCGCACGTCGAGCTCGTCGGCCTGTACGAGCCGCTGCCGGGCGACGTCGGCATGCATTTCCTGACCGCGCCCTCCGAGATACGGATACCGGGCTTCACCCGCGCCGTGATCACCGCGGTCATGGCCCACCTGTTCGAGGACCCGGCCGCCCGGCGCGTCGTCGTCGAGCCCGATGTCCGCAACACGGCGGTGCACGCCCTGAACGAGGCCGTCGGTTTCGTGCCGGAGCGCGAGATCGACAAGCCGGAGAAGAAGGCGCTGCTCAGCTTCTGCACGCGCGAGCAGTTCGAGCGGGCCACCGGAAGGAGCACCCGCGCATGACGATCGCCGACACCGTCGCGCACCTGTCCCCCGAGCGCTGGGCCGAGGCCAACCGCCTCCTGGTCCGCAAGGCGCTCGCCGAGTTCAGCCACGAGCGTCTGCTGACCCCCGAGCCGCTGGAAGCCGGCCGGTTCTGCGTGCGCTCCGACGACGGCGCCACCGAGTACCGGTTCGCGGCGCGCCGGCTGCGCCTGGAGCACTGGCAGGTGGCCGCCGACAGCATCACCCGTCACCGCCACGGCGCCGAACTGCCCCTGGACGCCCTGCAGTTCTTCACCGAGTTCAAGGACGCGCTCGGCCTGTCCGACGCGATCCTGCCGGTCTACCTGGAGGAGATCTCCTCCACCCTGTCCGGCACCTGCTTCAAACTGACGCAGCCGGACGTGTCCGCGCGCGAGCTGGCCGCGTCCGGCTCGTTCCAGGACATCGAGACGGGCATGACCGAGGGCCACCCGTGCTTCGTCGCGAACAACGGGCGGCTCGGCTTCGGCATCCACGAGTACCTCTCGTACGCGCCGGAGGCGGCGAGCCCCGTACGGCTCGTGTGGCTGGCCGCGATCCGCGAGCGGGCGGCGTTCACGGCGGGCGCCGGCATCGACCACGAGGAGTTCCTCCGCGCCGAGCTGGGCGAGGAGACGCTCGCCCGCTTCGACGCGACGCTGCGCGGAAAGGGCCTCGACCCCGCCGACTACCTGCTGATGCCGGTGCACCCGTGGCAGTGGTGGAACAAGCTGTCCGTCACCTTCGCCGCCGAGGTCGCCCAGCAGCGCCTGGTGTGCCTGGGCGAGGGCGACGACGAGTACCTCGCGCAGCAGTCGATCCGTACGTTCTTCAACACGACGTCCCCCGAGAAGCACTATGTGAAGACGGCGCTCTCGGTGATCAACATGGGCTTCATGCGCGGCCTGTCGGCTGCTTACATGGAGGCGACCCCGGCGATCAACGACTGGCTGGCGCAGCTGATCGACAACGACGAGGTCCTCAAGGACACGGGTCTGACGATCATCCGCGAGCGGGCGGCCGTCGGCTACCGGCACCTGGAGTACGAGGGCGCCACCGACCGCTACTCGCCGTACCGCAAGATGCTGGCCGCGCTGTGGCGCGAGTCCCCCGTGGACTCGCTCGGCGAGGGCGAGCGGCTCGCCACGATGGCGTCGCTGCTGCACACGGACCGGGCGGGCCGCTCGTTCGCGGGCGCCCTGATCGAGGGCTCGGGCCTGACACCGCGGGAGTGGCTGAAGCCGTACCTGAAGGCGTACCTGACCCCGCTGCTGCACAGCTTCTACGCCTACGACCTGGTGTTCATGCCGCACGGCGAGAACACGATCCTGGTCCTGGACGAGCGGGGCGTGGTCGTGCGGGCGATCTTCAAGGACATCGCCGAGGAGATCGCGGTGATGGACCCGGACGCGGTGCTGCCGCCGGCGGTGGAGCGGGTCCGGGCCGAGATCCCGGACGACATGAAACTGCTGTCGATCTTCACGGACGTCTTCGACTGCTTCTTCCGCTTCCTCGCGGCGAACCTGGTCACGGACGGCGTCCTGGACGAGGACACGTTCTGGGCGGCGGTCGCCGACTGTGTGCGCGAGTACCAGGAGTCGACGCCCCATGTGTCCGAGAAGTTCACCCGGTTCGACATGTTCGCGCCGACGTTCGCGCTGTCCTGCCTGAACCGGCTCCAACTGCGGAACAACCAGCAGATGGTGGATCTGGCGGACCCGTCGGGCGCGCTCCAGCTGGTCGGCGATCTGGCGAACCCGATCGCCTGACCCTCGGCCGGCCGGCCTCATGGACGAGGGGGGAGGGGGTAGGGCCGCCCGCGCCCCGTTAGGGTGCCCGCCCGCCTGGTTGTGTGAGCGCCGGGGCCCCCGGGCCAGGGGGGCGGTGTGTGTTACCCTTC
>NZ_JBHYTK010000032.1:32715-45506 GCF_042749255.1 Streptomyces sp. NPDC059524
GCACATCGGTACAGCCTCGCGCCCCCGAATGGGGCGCCCCCGCGCCCCGCCCACCCCCCCCCCCCCTTTCGGCTGCCCGCGCTCAGGTTCGTGTCAGCGCGCGGGCCACGGGACCTGGGGCGACTTGTAGTAGCCGATGCCGAGGGCCTCCCAGCGGGGAGCCTGCTCGGCGAGCCGCACCTTGTACGTGTCCCAGTCGTGCGTGGCGGCCGGCGACCAGCCGAGCTCCGCGACGCCGGGCAGCCTCGGGAACGCCATGTAGTCGAGGTGCGCGGACGTGGACAGGGTCTCCGACCACATCGGCGCCTCGACGCCGCGGATCGCCGAACTCGGTGCTCCCGGCAGGTAGTCGGCGGGGTCCCAGTCGTAGGAGCGCTGCGCCTCGACGTATCCGGCCCAGTGCAGGCCGAGCGGGGTGTCCTTGGTGTACTGCATGTCGAGGTAGGTGCGGTCGGCCGGCGACAGGATGATCCCCGTGCCGTTCTTCGCCGCGTTCGCGACCTGCGCCTTCTCGGCGTCGCTCGTGCGGTCCAGGCCCCAGTACTGGGCGAGCGCGCCCTCGGCCGGGGTGGCCCCGGTCAGCTGGTGCCAGCCGACCACGGTCTTCCCGTACTTGGCGACGATCGGCTGGACCCGCTCCATGAACTTCACGTAGTCCGCGTGGCTGGTGGAGTGCGCCTCGTCGCCGCCGATGTGGAGGTACCTGCCGGGTGTGATCGCGGCGAGCTCCCGGACGACGTCGTCGACGAAGTCGTAGGTGATCTCCTTGTTGACGCACAGGGAGCTGAAGCCGACGTTCGTGCCGGTGTACAGCGGGGGTGCGACGCCGTCGCAGTTGAGGCCGGCGTAGGAGGCGAGGGCCGCGTTCGTGTGGCCCGGCATGTCGATCTCGGGCACGACCTCCAGGTAGCGGGAGGCAGCGTACCGGACGATGTCCTTGTACTGCGCCTTGGTGTAGAAGCCGCCGGGGCCGCCGCCCACCTGGGTGGAGCCGCCGTACTCGGCGAGCTTCGGCCAGGAGTCGACGGCGATGCGCCAGCCCTGGTCGTCGCTCAGGTGCAGGTGCAGCTTGTTGACCTTGTAGAGGGCGAGCTGGTCGATGTACCGCTTGACCTGCTCGACGGTGAAGAAGTGCCGGGACACGTCGAGCATCGCGCCGCGCCACGCGTAGCGCGGGGTGTCCTGGACGGTGCCGCCGGCGACGAGCCACGGGCCGGGCTGCGGGCCGTCGGCCTCGACTCTCGCGGGCAGTTGCTGACGGAGCGTCTGCACGCCGTGGAACAGTCCCGCCGCCTCGTGCGCGACGACGGTGACGGAGTCCCCGTCGCTGGTCAGCCGGTATCCCTCGGCGCCCAGTTCGGTGTCCTGCTCGCTCACTTCGAGGCGGATGCCGTCACCGGCGGCGGTGTCGGTGACGGGCAGCGCGTACCCGGTGGCGGGCCTCAGCAGCCCGGCGAGGTACCCGCCGATCCGGCGCGCGTCGGCCGAGCGCTCGTCCACCCGGATCCGCGTCTTCGCGGTGATCTCGTACGGGGTGGTGCCCGGCGTCACCGAGGCGGGCGCGGGCACGATGCGGCCGAGTGGCGTGGGCGCGGCGGCACTCGGTGCCGCGGCGGCGGGCCCCGCGCTGAACGCGCCGGCCCCGGCGGCGACCAGCAGCAGCGAGCCCAGCAGGGCGCGAGTCGATCTGTGGCGCTTCCTCACGGGACGATCCCTTCCGACGGATGCGATGGCGGTGTTCGTCGTGCGGTGGAGCGACCGGCAGGTCACCCTGCGTACCCTCCCGCTCACCACTGAACCGGTCAAGGTGTAGACCACTCGTCGTCATCCGGATGGGCGCGTTCCGGCCGCCGGGCGGACACGGACGCATAACTGCATCCAACACGCATGTTTCCAGGCGGGATTGATAGCCGTCCGCGCCGATCACAGCCGTCCCGGTGACCGGAAAGCGAAGCCTTGACAGCGGTATACCAACGCTCCATTCTTAGGCCACTCAGCGGAAGTCACTTTCCGTAATGCGGAAGTGAAGCCTCGTCAGACCACCGGGGCCGCTGCGATTCGCTGCGATGCGAGACCCCCCTGTTCACGATCAAGGGAGACGTCATGGGGAGCACGCAAGACATTTCGGGCGCGAAGGCGCCACTGGACCCCATCTACCGCAAGGTCTTCCTCCGGCTGCTGCCGTTCCTGATGATCCTGTGGACGCTCGCCTGGATCGACCGCGTCAACATCGGCTTCGTGAAGCTGACGATGACGGAGGATCTGGGCTGGAGCGAGGCGGTCTACGGCCTCGGTGCCGGAATCTTCTTCATCGGCTACTTCCTCTTCGAGGTGCCGAGCAACCTGCTGCTCCAGAAGATCGGGGCGAAGAAGACCCTGATGCGGATCACGATCGGCTGGGGTCTGACCAGTGTCGCGATGGTCTTCGCGACGACCCCGGCGGTCTTCTACTCCCTCAGGTTCCTGCTGGGCGTGTTCGAGGCCGGCTTCTATCCCGGGATCATCCTGTACCTGACCTACTGGTTCCCGGCCAAGCGCCGCGCGAAGGCGTTCGGCACCTTCATGTCCGCCTCCGCGTTCGCCGGTGTCCTCGGCGGCCCGCTCGCCGGGTGGATCATGAACACGTTCGACGGGGTCAGCGGCCTCAACGGCTGGCAGTGGGTGTTCATCGTGGAGGGCACCCCGTCGGTGCTGGCCGGCTTCGTCGTCTGGTTCTACCTGACGGACCGTCCGCACCAGGCCACGTGGCTCACCGTCGAGGAGCGCGAGGCGATCGCGGCGGACCTCGCCGCCGACGACAGCGCGGTCGAGGGCCGGGAGCACAGCATGCTCCAGTCCCTGAAGTCGGGCCGGATCTGGCAGTTCATCGCCATCTTCTTCTGTGTCATCTCGGCGAACTCCGCGCTGACCTTCTTCGGCCCGACCCTGGTCCAGGAGGTCGGGTTCGAGGACCCGCTGGCGATCGGCTGGATCATGGCGGCCGTCAACCTGGCCGGCGGCATCGGCATGATCCTCAACGGGCTGCACTGCGACCGGTCCGGTGAGTCCCGCTGGCACACCGCCACCGCTGTCACCCTCGGCGCGGCCTCCCTGGCCGCGGCGGGCCTGCTCCTGAACGTCAGCGCCATCGGCACGCTGATCGCCCTCGGCCTCGCCGTCGTCGGCACCATGAGCGCCATCCCCGTCTTCTGGCAGATGCCCAACTGGTTCCTCGCCGGCGGCGCGGCGGCGGGCGGCGTCGCCCTCATCAACTCCATGGCGAACCTCGCCGGGTTCGGCGCCCCGTACCTGCTCGGCGCCGTCAAGGACAGCACCGGCAACCTCAGCCTCGGGCTGTTCATCGTGGCGGCGGTCGAGATCTGCGCCGCCCTCCTGATCCTGAAATTCGTCCCGCCCTTCCGGACGAACACGACGACCCCGGCCCCCACCACGAACGACCGCACGGAGCAGCCCGCATGACCACGCAGGACACCCCCCGCCTCACCCTGACCGACGTCAACGCGATGACCCGCGAGGAGTTCGTCGCGGCCCTCGGCGGCATCTTCGAGCACGCCGCCTGGGTCGCCGAGGAGGCCCACGCCCGCCTCCCCCTCGCCGACGCCGAGGCCCTCCACACGGCGATGACCGACGTCGTCCGCGCGGCCCCCGCCGAGCGCGTCCTCGCCTTCCTCAACGGCCACCCGGAGCTGGCCGGTTCCGAGGCGCGGGCCGGCACGATGACGGACGACTCGACGGGCGAGCAGAAGAGCGCGGGGCTCGACTCCCTCACCGCGGCCGAGGTCGAGGAGATGACGACCCTCAACCGCGCCTACCGCGAGGCCCACGGCTTCCCCTTCATCCTCGCGGTCCGCGGCCGCGACAAGGAAACGGTCCTCGAGGAACTCCGCACCAGAACCGCCCGCCCCACCCCCGCGGAACGGGAAGAGGCCCTGACCCAGATCACCCACATCACCCACCAACGCCTGACCCGCCTGGTGAAGTAGCCGGTCCACCCCGACCCCCTGGGGGCGCACGAAGTGTGCCTTCCAGGGGCGCGGGGAACTGCGCGACCAGCCACGACGAAAGCCGCACCCGGCAACGCGATCCGCACCCCCACGGCGGGCCCCCGCACACCCGGTCTCAGCGAACGCGCCGCGCCACCACGAACCGATCGACCTCCGCCCCGCTCTCCGCAATCCCCCGAACCGTGAGCGTGGCGGTCCGCCCGACCCCCGCGGGCCGCACATCGACCCGCAGGAACGAGTAGTTGGTATACCGCACCCGGGACCAGTCCACGGTCACGGCCCGCTTCCCCCCGTCGGCCTCCCCGACGTACGAGGCGAACGGATCGACGTCCACCTCGTGCCCCGCATACGTGTCGGCCACGGGAAACGCGTACAGGCTCTTCCCCGCCGCCCCCGCGGTCACGTACACGACCCCCTCGGTCTCCGGATACACGGTCCCGCCGATCGGCAGCTCCTTGGCGACCTTGTCCCCCTTGAGCACGTCGGACCGCTCGTACACGTGGTTGTGCCCGTTGATCACCAGGTCGACGGTGTACTTGTCGAACAGCGGCACCCACTCCTTGCGCACCCCGCCCTCCGAGGCGTGCGCGCTCGCGGTGCAGTAGGCGCAGTGATGGAAGAACACGACGATGAAGTCGATGCCCGAACCGGCGGCCCGGAACTTCTTCAACTGGCCCTCGAACCACGTGGTCTGCGTGCCGCCGGAGAGCCCGAGGTTGGCCGGGATCTCCCAGGAGACGTCGTTGGCGTCGAGGGAGATGACGGCCGTGTTGCCGTGCACGAAGGAGTAGACGCCGGGCAGGTTCTCGGGGTCGGGCCCGTTGCCGGGCGGCGCGAACCGGGCCTGCTGGCTGCCGTAGCCGTGCGGCGCGTACCAGGCCTCCATGTCGTGGTTGCCGTAGGAGACCATCCACGGCACGGACTTGGCGACGGTCTCGGTCTGGGCGAGGAACTGGTCCCAGGTCCGCGCGTCGAAGGTGTCCGTGGTCTTCCCCTGCCCGGACGGGTCCGCGTACGCGATGTCCCCGGCGTGGAGGTGGAAGGAGGGGCCCTGGGCGAGGATCAGGTTGTCGTTGGCGAGGGCGTGGTAGCTGACGCCCTGGTCGCCGAAGGCCGTGAAGGTGAAGGCCTCGGCGCGGGCCGGGGCCGTCGTGAAGGTCCCGATCGTGCCGGCGAACCTCGGCGAGGCCGGGTCGAAGCCCCGGTGGCCGACACCGTAGTAGTACGTGCGGCCGGGCTTGAGGTGGGTCAGCTTGGCGTGGACGTAGTACTGGGTGTGGTCGGCGCTCGTGCCGACGCCCGCCGGCGTGTACAGCGCGCGCACCTCGGCCGGGATCTTCCGGGACAGCTCGCCGGCGTGCGCGCCGATGCGGATGTACGGGTCGCGGACGGGGGCCGGCACCTGCCAGGAGACGGTCATCTCGGTGCGCGGGTCGTCCCCGTAGGAGAGGTGACGGCCGAACGGGGCGACGAGGGCGCCGTCCACCTGCTCGGCGGCGGGCCGGTCGGCGCGGGCGGCGGCCGGGGTCGCGGCCTGCGCGGGCCCGGGGACGAAGACACCGCCGGCGACCGCGCCGAGGGTGACGGCGCCGCCGCGGATCATCGTGCGGCGCGAGAAGCGGGAGCGCAGGTACTCGTGCTGCTCGGCGAGGGACCGGTCGGCGAGCTCGGCGGGTACGCCCATACGGGGAATGTCCATGCCGAGAAAGTTGCTGGGGGCGACTTTCCCGGCCGGATACGCCGGATGAACGCGGGCCGAACAGGCGGCATGCCGTCCTTCAAAGCTTGACCACTTCCACCCCAAGCACCCCGGAAGGGGCAATTCCGCACCGGATCCGGTGTGACCCTTGCCCGAAAGCGGGCAGATTTCTTGCGAAAGCCTCCACCGTCCCCCAGGATCTGTCGGGTGCACGAGGAACTTGTCGATCATCTGACACGCAGCACGCCCCTCAGCCGGGGCGAGGCGCTGCGGGTGATCCAGGACGTGCTCGCCTACTTCGACGAGTCGGCGGAGGACTACGTCCGCCGCCGCCACCGCGAACTCCAGGCCCAGGGCCAGGTGAACGCGGCGATCTTCGAACAGATCCTGGCCGATCTGCCGTACCGGGCGGTCGCACCGCCGGAGCTCTCGCTCCGTCAGCTGCGCCGCATCGTCTACGGCTGAACCGGCCGACCAGAGGGGATTCTCAGAACTTATGTGCGGAATTGTCGGCTACATCGGCAAGCGTGACGTCGCCCCGCTCCTCCTGGAGGGGCTGCAGCGCCTGGAGTACCGCGGCTACGACTCCGCGGGCCTGGTCATCACCAGCCCGAAGGCCACCGGCCTGAAGATGGTCAAGGCCAAGGGCCGGGTCCGCGACCTGGAGGCCAAGGTCCCCAAGCGCTTCACCGGCACCACCGGCATCGCCCACACCCGCTGGGCCACCCACGGCGCCCCGAGCGACATCAACTCGCACCCGCACCTGGACCCCGAGAACAAGGTCGCCGTCGTCCACAACGGCATCGTCGACAACGCCCAGGAGCTCCGCGCCAAGCTGGAGGCCGAGGGCGTCGTCTTCGCCTCCGAGACCGACACCGAGGTCATCACCCACCTCATCGCCCGCTCCCAGGCCGCCACCCTGGAGGAGAAGGTCCGCGAGGCGCTCAAGGTCATCGAGGGCACCTACGGCATCGCCGTCATGCACGCCGACTTCAACGACCGCATCGTGGTGGCGCGCAACGGCTCCCCGGTCATCCTCGGCATCGGCGAGAAGGAGATGCTGGTCGCCTCCGACGTCGCCGCCCTCATCGCCCACACCCGCCAGGTCGTCACCCTGAACGACGGCGAGATGGCCACCCTGAAGGCCGACGACTTCCGCACGTACACGACCTCCGGCACGTCCACGACGGCCACCCCGGAGACCGTGGAGTGGGAGGCCGCCTCCTACGACATGGGCGGCCACGACACGTACATGCACAAGGAGATCTCCGAGCAGCCCGACGCGGTCGACCGCGTGCTGCGCGGCCGGATCGACGACCGCTTCTCCACGGTCCACCTGGGCGGCCTGAACCTCGACGCCCGCGAGGCCCGCACCATCCGCCGCATCAAGATCCTCGGCTGCGGCACCTCGTACCACGCCGGCCTCATCGGCGCCGGGCTCATCGAGTCCATGGCCCGCATCCCCGCCGACGCCGAGCCGGCCTCGGAGTTCCGCTACCGCAACCCGGTCGTGGACCCCGACACCCTCTACATCGCCGTCTCCCAGTCCGGTGAGACCTACGACGTGCTGGCCGCGGTCCAGGAGCTCAAGCGCAAGGGCGCCCGCGTCCTCGGCGTCGTGAACGTCGTGGGCTCCGCGATCGCCCGCGAGGCCGACGGCGGCATGTACGTGCACGCCGGCCCCGAGGTCTGCGTCGTCTCCACCAAGTGCTTCACCAACACGGTGACCGCGTTCGCGCTGCTCGCCCTGCACCTCGGCCGCATCCGCGACCTGTCGGTGACCGACGGCAAGCGGATCATCGAGGGCCTGCGCAAGCTGCCCGCGCAGATCCAGGAGATCCTCGAGTCCGAGGACGAGATCAAGAAGATCGCCGAGCAGTACGCGGGCGCCCAGTCGATGATGTTCATCGGCCGCGTCCGGGGCTACCCCGTCGCCCTGGAGGCCTCCCTCAAGCTGAAGGAGATCTCCTACATCCACGCCGAGGCGTACCCGGCCTCCGAGCTGAAGCACGGCCCGCTCGCGCTCATCGAGCCGGCCCTGCCGACCGTCGCGATCGTCCCCGACGACGACCTGCTGGAGAAGAACCGCGCCGCCCTCGAGGAGATCAAGGCCCGCAGCGGCCGCATCCTCGCGGTCGCGCACCAGCCGCAGGCGAAGGCCGACCACACGATCGTCGTCCCGAAGAACGAGGACGAGCTCGACCCGATCCTCATGGGCATCCCGCTCCAGCTCCTCGCTTACCACACGGCTCTCGCCATGGGCCGCGACATCGACAAGCCCCGCAACCTGGCGAAGTCCGTGACGGTCGAGTAGCCGACGCGCCGCGGGTGGGAACGCCTCACCCGCACCCGCGGCCGGGTGGGACTTCTCGCGCCCGGCCACGAAAGAGCAGCCACGACGAACGGGCCCCTCCCACCCCAACCCCGAGGAACCCGGTGGACCCGGGGGGGGGGGGGGGGGGCCCCCCCCCCCCCCCCCCCCCCCCGGCACCCGCGGCCCGGCCCCCCCCCCCCGGCGCGCGCGCCCCGCCCCGCTGTCAGCCGGCGGCCGTCACCCCCCGGCCGGCAGCACGTCCACGCCCGGGCCACGCCATCCGCAGCCCGGCCACCGGCGCCGTTGCCCCGTACCAGGCGAGCACCCCGGCGAGGACCGCGACCCAGCCGCCCGCCTTCGCGAGCCCCGAGGAGTCACCGAACTCCGCGAGGGCCAGCAGCACGAGCGCCACGAACATCGCCCCGTACGTGCCCCGCACGAACGTCCCCGCCCCACCGGCGGCGAGCGTCAGCGTGAGCGCGAGGAGGGCGAACAGGAGCAGGAACAGGCCCACGGCGTTGGCGGAGACGGCGTCACCGGCGCCGACCCCCCACGTGAACCAGAACGCACCGAGCCCGGCGAACGCCGTGCCCGTGAGGCCGTCGTCGCGCCGCAGCGCGAACAGGCCGGCGACGAACAGGGCGATGCCGCCCAGGTACGTCGCGATCGACACGGCGTCGGCCGCCGTGACACCGTCGATCACCCGGGTGTGACCGATACCGAAAGCCAACAGAGTGAGACCCAGGGCGAGTTGACCGAGCGTCGAGACGGACGGGGCGGTCGCCGTGCTTCCCGCGGAGACGTCATTGTCCACAGCGGGCTCCCTTCGAACAGACACAGAAGTCCAGCGACCGGTATGTACCCTTCACAAGGGCACAAAGCACCTCTACGCGTCAGTAGGTTCGCGGCATTTCACGGTGCGGCAAGGGGAGTTGACGAGAGGTCAGAAGCCCTGGCTCCGCGGCCGGTTCAGGGAATGACGACGACGGGACGCTGCGCGCGCCGCGCGAGCCGCCCCGCGACCGAGCCGAAGATCCGCCCGACGAGCCCGTGGGTGGAACCCACGACGATCGCGTCGGCGGAGTACTCGTGCCCGACCTCCTCCAGCTCGTGACAGATGTCGCCACCGCGCTCGACGAGGATCCAGGGCACCTCGGAGAGATAGTCCGCGCACGCGAGCTCGAGCCCGAGGACCTCGGTGCGGTGATCGGGGACGTCGACGAACACCGGCGGTTCGCACCCCGCCCACACGGTCGTGGGCAGCCGGTTCGCCACGTGCACGATGATCAGGCCGGAGCCGGAACGGTGGGCCATGCCGATCGCGTACGCGAGGGCCCGCTCGCTGGACGTCGAGCCGTCGAACCCGACGACCACCCCGTGCTTGAACGCGGGATCACAGGGATGACGTGTCTCTTCCGCCGCACGCGGGGTCGTGGTGGGATCGGCGACCTGGCGCTTGCGGCCTTCGGGTTCGGAAAATTCGTGACCGGCCATGAGTGTCTCGGCGTGTACCTCGTGGGCCTCTGTAGAGGGGACGACAACGATCGGCGGAGCTGTGTCCGGGAATCATCTTCCCAACCCCATACCCCCAAGGGTACGGCGACACTCCTCCTCTGCCCAGACTCCGGCCCGCGCCCAGGCCAGCCCTTCTCCACGCTCCGCGGCGTGTTCCAGGGAGCATGCACGAGCCCTCGCCCGTATGGCAATGGTTGCTGCCCCGTACAGGCGGTTTGCGCACCCTTGTGGCCCCCGTGGCGGCCGGATCAAGTGACCGGGACCCCGGCCGCGCGTTGGAACTCGCGGACCGCACACCCCGGACAGAACCCCGACAGGACCCGGACAGATCAGGACAGGGAGGACTCCGTGCCCGGACCGACCACCCGCGCCCGCTGGGCGGCGTTCAGCTGCGTCCTGGTGCCGCTCGCGCTCATCGGATACGGCGGCCGGCACGCGGGCGCGGCCGGCGCCGCGCTCGGTCTGGCCGCCGTGACGGCGGCCTGCCGGGTCCTCCTCGGGCGCACCGAACGGCGGGTGGCGGAAAGCGGTGCCGCACAGTTGCACAGTGAACAACACTGTTCGCTCCGGCACCCCTCCCGCCGGCCCGGGGCGGGGGCGCGCGGGGGCACCCCGCGAGCGGGCCGGTGCACGCCGGGGGACTGACTGGATTCCGTACGCGACCCCGTAGATTTTCAGCCAACTTCAGCCGGGCCCTCACCCCTTGCCCAAGGCCGCTTCCAACCCCCGTTCCACCAGGGCCGACAGGGCCGTGGGCGCCCCATGCGCCCTACAGGGACCGGCCACTGGACGGAGGCGCACTTCCCAGCGGCGCCCCCGAGTGCGACGCTTCGTGATCGAATGCTTCACGCCAAGTTGCCATGTCGACAATCTGCCAGGTCTTTAACTGGTCACGACGGCACCACCGGACACAGTAGATTCGATCATGACTGTCTGATCAGTAGGCGGCGGGGGACTTCGTGCAGGACCGAGGGGAAACGTGCAGGAGCGAACAGCCCGTCAGAGTATTGAGGGAGCCGCGATCACCGAGGGGGGCTTAGCAGGATGAGCCACGACTCCACCACCGCGCCCGAGACGACGGCCCGCAAGCTGTCGGGGCGGCGGCGACGCGAGATCGTCGCAGTGCTGCTGTTCAGCGGCGGACCCATCTTCGAAAGTTCCATTCCGCTCTCCGTGTTCGGGATCGACCGCCAGGACGCCGGAGTTCCGCGGTACCGGTTGCTCGTGTGCGCCGGCGAAGACGGTCCCCTGCGGACCACGGGCGGACTCGAACTCACCGCGCCGCACGGCCTCGAGGCGATCGCGCGGGCGGGCACGGTCGTCGTGCCGGCCTGGCGCTCGATCACCTCGCCGCCGCCGGAGGAGGCGCTGGACGCGCTGCGCCGCGCCCACGAGGAGGGCGCCCGCATCGTCGGCCTGTGCACCGGCGCGTTCGTGCTGGCCGCGGCGGGCCTGCTCGACGGCCGCCCGGCCACCACGCACTGGATGTACGCGCCGACGCTCGCCAAGCGCTATCCGTCGGTCCACGTGGACCCGCGCGAGCTCTTCGTCGACGACGGCGACGTGCTCACCAGCGCCGGCACCGCGGCCGGAATCGACCTGTGCCTGCACATCGTGCGCACGGACCACGGCAACGAGGCGGCCGGTGCGCTCGCCCGCCGCCTGGTGGTCCCGCCGCGCCGCAGTGGCGGTCAGGAGCGCTATCTGGACAGGTCTTTACCAGAGGAGATCGGCGCGGACCCGCTGGCCGAGGTCGTCGCCTGGGCCCTGGAGCACCTCCACGAGCAGTTCGACGTGGAGACGCTGGCTGCCCGCGCCTATATGAGCCGTCGCACCTTCGACCGGCGTTTCCGTTCGCTGACCGGGAGCGCTCCCCTGCAGTGGCTGATCACCCAGCGGGTGCTGCAGGCGCAGCGGCTCCTGGAGACCTCCGACTACTCGGTCGACGAGGTCGCCGGGCGCTGCGGTTTCCGGTCGCCGGTCGCGCTGCGCGGGCACTTCCGGCGTCAGCTGGGCTCGTCCCCCGCCGCGTACCGGGCGGCGTACCGGGCGCGCAGACCGCAGGCGGGCGACAGTGCTCCGGTCGCGGCCGGTGCCAAGGCCGAGCCGGCGATGGAGGCCGCCTCCATGCCGGGTGCGGAGGGTGCGGGCCCGGGGCCGGTGCCCAGCCAGTCCCGGCGGGGCGCCCCGGCGCCCTCGGCGCTCGGCGCGGCCGCGGCGTCGCTGCCGCCGGGTCCGGAGGCCTTCGCCGGTTCGCGCGCGAGCCTGCCCGGGCCGAGGTCGGCGCCGTAGGAAGAGGCAGGAGGAGGAGCCGTCGTCTGCCGGTGAGGAGATCCGGGCCGTAGGGTTGTCCGCATGAACGATCGCATGGTGTGGATCGACTGCGAGATGACCGGACTCTCGCTGGCGAACGACGCGCTCATCGAGGTGGCCGCACTGGTCACCGACTCGGAGCTGAACGTACTGGGCGACGGTGTGGACATCGTGATCCGCCCGCCGGACGAGGCCCTGGAGCAGATGCCCGAGGTGGTGCGGAACATGCACACCGCCTCGGGTCTCCTCGACGAGCTGGCGGGCGGCACGACGCTCGCGGACGCCGAGGAGCAGGTCCTGGCGTACGTACGTGAACACGTCAAGGACGCGGGCAAGGCCCCGCTGTGCGGGAACTCGGTCGGGACCGACCGGGGCTTCCTGCTGCGTGACATGCCGACGCTGGAGGACTACCTCCACTACCGGATCGTCGATGTGTCCTCGGTCAAGGAGCTGGCCCGCCGCTGGTACCCGAGGGCGTACTTCAACAGTCCGGAGAAGAACGGCAACCACCGGGCGCTCGCCGACATCCGCGAGTCCATCGCGGAGCTGCGCTACTACCGCGAGGCGATCTTCGTCCCGCAGCCCGGCCCGGACTCGGACACGGCGAAGGCCATCGCGGCCAAGCACGTCCTGCCCGCCGAATAGTCCCTCGTAAGCCCCTGTGTACGGGGTCCGGAGGCCCGCCGGAAAAGGTGGGCGCGAGCACCCCTTCGGACCCTGTACACTTTTTCTCGGCCGGTCGGAAGAACGACAGAAGACCGGACATGGTGGGTGTAGCTCAGTTGGTAGAGCACCTGGTTGTGGTCCAGGTGGCCGCGGGTTCAAGTCCCGTCACTCACCCTGAAGGGTCGGGGGGGCCCGCGGGGGGGGGAACAACGGCGCGGGCGCGGGTGGCGCCCGCCCCCCCCCCCCGCCCGGCCGCGGGCGGCCGCCCCCACCCCCAACG
>NZ_JBHYTK010000032.1:45516-57968 GCF_042749255.1 Streptomyces sp. NPDC059524
GCACTGGGGGGGTCTCCCCCTGGGGGCCCCCCACGTGGGGGGGCCCCGGGGGGCGGGGGCAACCCCCCCCCCCACCCCCCCGGCGGGGTCCCCGCCCCCGTCCCGCGACCCGGGGGCCCTTCGGCGTTTCTCCGCGCCTTCCACCGCGCCTTCCTTCAGGAGGACGCCCGGACGACCAGTTCCGTCGGGAGCACCAGGTGCCGCTCGGCCCGCCGCCGGGTCGAGGAGCGCAGCCCCTCGGCGGCCAGCGCGATCTCGTCGAGGAGCAGCTCGGTCATCGCGCGGCCCATGTCGCGGGTGGGCTGGCGCACGCTGGTGAGGCCGGGCTCCATGTGGCGGGCGATCACCGAGTCGTCGAAGCCGACCAGGGCGACGTCGTCGGGGATCCGGCGGCCGGCCTCGCGCAGCACCTGGCGGGCGCCGGAGGCCATGAGGTCGGAGCAGGCGAAGACGGCGTCCAGGTCGGGGCGGCGTTCGAGCAGCTCCGTCATGCAGCGGCGGCCGCCCTCCTCCGTGAAGTCCCCGTACGCGACCAGCTCCTCCGTGTACTCGAGGCCGGAGTCGCCCAGCTGGTCCGCGTAGCCGGCCAGACGCCGCTGGGCGCCGTAGACGTCGAGCGGTCCGGTGATGATCGCGACGGCGCGGCGGCCGCGTCCGGCGAGGTGGTCGACGGCGGAGCGGGCGCCCGCGTAGTTGTCGGTGTCGACGGAGGGCAGTGGCTCGTCCGCCGAGCGGGGGCCGCTGATCACGGTGGGGATGTCCATCTGGAGCAGCCGGTCGGCGAGCGGGTCGTCCGAGTGGACCGAGACGAGGAGGACGCCGTCGACGCGGTGGGCGGCCAGATAGGCGGCGAGCCGGTCCTGCTCACGCTCGCCGCGGGCGAAGGTCAGCAGGAGCTGGAGGTTCGTCTCGGCGAGGGCCACGCCGACGCCGCCGACCATGCCGGAGAAGTACGGCTCGGAGAAGAAGCGGGACTCGGCCTCGGGGACGACGACGGCGATGGAGTCGGTGCGGTTGGCGGCGAGGGCTCGGGCCGCCGTGTTCGGCACGTAGCCGAGTTCGGCGACGGCCTCCTCGACGGCGGCGCGGGTGCGGTCGCTGACCCGCGGCGATCCGTTGATGACGCGGGAGACCGTGCCCCGGCCGACGCCGGCCCGGGCCGCGACCTCCTCGAGGGTCGGACGCCTGCCGTGAGTGCCGCGAGCCACCATGACTCCTACCTCCCCAAGTCTCACGCGGAATCTAACAGCCCGATAACCGCGCGAACGTCGTGCTGCACAGTCTCTTGACACCCCGTGGCCGGAGCGCGAACCTTCAACACATCACTTGTGGGAGCGCTCCCACACCACCGGTCGCGTACAAGAGCCGCACATTCTCCGCCCGGGTGCCACGCCGCGAGAGCACCGGCACCGCATGCTGAGGGGCAACCGGCCGGGATCGGCACGTCAGAGCACTTGAGCACGTGAACCTGAGCATCTTGGAGGACGCAATGCGCACGACTGCCCGTACGTCCCGACGCGCGACGACCCTCGCGGTCGTCGCCGCCCTGGCCACAGGGCTGCTGGCCGGATGCGCGACCGACGCGGACGACGGCGGCTCCGGCGGGGGTTCGGGCGGAGGCGCCGGCGGCAAGGGCGGCACGACCGTCACCATCGGCACCTTCGGCGTCTTCGGCTACAAGCAGGCCGGTCTGTACGACGAGTACATGAAGCTGCACCCGGACATCACCATCAAGGAGAACGTCACCACCCGGACCGACGTCTACTGGCCCAAGACCCTGACCCGGCTCCAGGCCGGATCCGGCACCGACGACATCCAGGCGATCGAGATCGGCAACATCACCGAGGCCGTCCAGACGCAGGGCGACCGGTTCGTCGACCTCGGCAAGGAGGTCGACGCCTCCCAGTGGCTGGACTGGAAGAACGCGCAGGCCACCACCAAGGACGGCAAGCTCATCGGGCTCGGCACCGACATCGGCCCGATGGCGATCTGCTACCGCAAGGACCTCTTCGAGAAGGCCGGCCTGGAGACCGACCGCACGAAGCTCGGCGCCATGTGGAAGGGCGACTGGAACAAGTATGTCGACGTCGGCAAGCAGTACATGAAGAAGGCCCCCGACGGCACGAAGTTCGTCGACTCGGCGTCCTCCGTCTACAACGCGGCGCTGGGTGGCGAGAAGGAGCGCTACTACGACAAGGACGGCAACGTCATCTGGGACAAGTCCAGCGGCGTGAAGGCGTCCTGGAACGCGGCCATGGAGGTCGCCACGAGCGACATGTCGGCCAAGCTGAAGCAGTTCGACAAGCCGTGGGACCAGGGCTTCGCCAACGCCAAGTTCGCCACCGTCGCCTGCCCCGCCTGGATGCTCGGCTACATCCAGGAGAAGTCCGGCAAGAGCGCCGAGGGCAAGTGGGACGTGGCGGCCGCCCCGACCGCCGCAAACTGGGGCGGCTCCTTCATCGGCGTGCCGAAGGCGAGCAAGCACCAGAAGGAAGCCATCGCCCTGGCCAAGTGGCTGACCGCGCCCGAGCAGCAGGCCAAGGTCTTCGGCAAGCAGGCCAGCTTCCCGTCCACGCCGAGCGCCTACGGCTCCCTCGAACCGCAGGCCGCGACCACGAAGTTCTTCTCCGACGCCCCGCTGACCCAGACCTTCTCCGACTCGGCGAAGACCATCCCCGTCCAGGTCTTCGGCGTGAAGGACCAGCCGATCAACACGGCGATCACCGACACCGGCATCCTCCAGGTGGAGCAGAAGGGCAAGTCGCCCGCGCAGGGCTGGGAGGCCGCCACCAAGGAGGTCAAGGACGTGCTCGGCCAGTGAACGGCTCCGACCAGGCTCTCGCGCGGTCCGCGTCGAGCGCCGACGCCGCGCCCCCGGGGGCCCCCCGCGCCCGCCCGGGGCGGCGCCGGCGGGGGGAGGCCGCGGCGCCCGGGCCCCCGCGCCCCCCCGCGGGGGCCCCGCGCGGCGCCGCGGGCGCGGGGCCGCGGGGGCGCGGCGGGGGGGGCCCCGCCCGGGCGGGCACGCCCCCCCGCCCCGCCGGGGGCCCCCGCGGGGGGCCCCCCCCGGCTGTACCGCTGGGACATGAAGGCGTCGCCGTACGCGTTCATCGCCCCCTTCTTCATCGTCTTCGGCGCCTTCTCCCTGGTGCCGCTCCTCTACACCGCCTGGTACTCGCTGCACCACGTGCAGCTGTCCGCACTGGACCAGCAGACCTGGGCCGGCCTGGACAACTACCGGAACCTGTTCTCCTCGGAGTTCTTCTGGAACGCCCTGAAGAACACCTTCACCATCGGCCTCCTGTCGACCGTGCCGCAGCTGGCCGCCGCGCTCTGGCTCGCGCACATGCTCAACTACCGGCTGCGCGGCTCCACCGTCTGGCGCGTCGTCATGCTCACCCCGTACGCCACCTCGGCCGCGGCGGCGACGCTCGTCTTCGTGCTGCTCTTCGCACCGGAGAGCGGCATGGTCAACTGGGCGCTGGACCTCGTCGGCCTCGACCCCGTCAACTGGCGCGAGTCCGGCTGGGGTTCGCAGGCGGCGGTCTCCTCCATCGTCGTCTGGCGCTGGACCGGCTACAACGCGCTGATCTACCTCGCCGCGATGCAGGCCATCCCCACCGACCTGTACGAGTCGGCGGCGCTCGACGGCGCCGGACGCTGGCAGCAGTTCCGCCACGTCACCATCCCCATGCTGCGCCCGACCATCCTCTTCACGGTCGTCGTCTCCACCATCGGCGCCACCCAGCTCTTCGCCGAACCCCTGCTCTTCGGCGGGGTCAGCGGCACCAAGGGCGGCTCCGAGCACCAGTACCAGACGCTCGGCCTGTACATGTACGACCAGGGCTGGATGGTCGGGAACCTGGGCAAGGCCTCCGCCATCGCCTGGTCGATGTTCCTGATCCTCCTGGTCGTCGCCGCGCTCAACCTGCTGATCTCCCGACGCCTGAAGAGGTCCTCCCGATGACCATCAGTGACGTGACGCCCCCTCGGGCGGGGGCCGAGAAGGAGCGCGCCGGCGCTCCCGGACCGGCCGCGCGGGCCCCGCGCCGACGGGTCATGGGCGCGGGCAAGCAACTCCACGCCGGCCCGCTCACCTACACCGTCCTCGTCCTCTTCGCCCTGGTCTCCCTCGCGCCGCTGGTGTGGACGGCCATCGCCGCCTCCCGCACCAACACCCGGCTCGCGCAGACCCCGCCGCCCTTCTGGTTCGGCGGGAACCTCTTCAAGAACCTGGAGACCGCCTGGGACCAGGCCGGTCTGGGCACGGCGATGCTCAACTCGATCTTCGTCTCCTCGATGATCACCGTCGGCACGGTGCTCTTCTCGACCCTCGCCGGCTTCGCCTTCGCCAAGCTCCGCTTCCGCTTCTCGACCACGCTCCTGCTGCTCACCATCGGCACGATGATGGTGCCGCCGCAGCTCGCCGTGGTGCCGCTGTACCTGTGGATGACGGACCTCGGCTGGGCCAACCACCTCCAGACCGTCATCCTCCCCACCCTCGTCAGCGCCTTCGGCACGTTCTTCATGCGGCAGTACCTCGTGCAGGCACTGCCCACCGAACTCATCGAGGCCGCGCGGGTCGACGGCGCGAGCAGTCTCCGGGTCGTCTGGCACGTCGTCTTTCCCGCGGCGCGGCCGGCCATGGCGGTGCTCGGGCTGCTCACGTTCGTCATGGCCTGGAACGACTTCCTCTGGCCGATCATCGCGCTCAACTCCGAGAACCCGACGGTGCAGGTCGCGCTGAACCAGTTGGGTACCGGCTACATCCCGGACGACTCGGTGATCATGGCCGGGGCGCTGCTCGGGACGCTGCCGCTGCTGCTGGCGTTCCTGCTGTTCGGCAAGCAGATCGTGGGCGGGATCATGCAGGGCGCGATCAAGGGGTGACCTTGAGCTCCGCTCGGAGCGGGATCCGGGTCCGCCGTGGCTGGTTGCGACTGAGGCCCGACCGCGGGCCGGTGGGGGCTGGTCGCGCAGTTCCTCGCGCCCCTGAAATGCAGACCCTTCGGGTCGCATTTCCCCGATGCCCCCGCCCCCGGCGACCCACCACACCCCTACGACGACACCCGCCCCCAACCCCCGGAACACCCTCAACCCCTATGGGAGCGCTCCCCTATGACGACCACTGATCACAACACCCGGACCACCACCACTCCCGCCCCCCACACCCGTTTTCCCGAATCGTTCCTCTGGGGGTCCGCCACCGCCGCGTATCAGATCGAGGGGGCCGTCCGGGAGGACGGGCGGACACCCTCGATCTGGGACACGTTCAGCCACACGCCGGGGAAGGTGCTGGGCGGGGACACGGGGGACGTCGCCGTGGACCACTACCACCGGTGGCGGGACGACGTACGGCTCATGGCCGACCTCGGCCTGACCGCATACCGCTTCTCGGTGGCGTGGCC
Source organism: Streptomyces sp. NPDC059524 (assembly GCF_042749255.1). NCBI lineage: Bacteria > Bacillati > Actinomycetota > Actinomycetes > Kitasatosporales > Streptomycetaceae > Streptomyces > Streptomyces sp. NPDC059524. Next base: position 50,922 of record NZ_JBHYTK010000032.1, read on the forward strand.
GCGCGTGCAGCCCACCGGGCGCGGGCCCGCCGTGCAGCGCGGGCTCGACTTCTACCGTGCCCTCGTCGACGAGCTCCTCGCCCACGGGATCACGCCCATGGCGACCCTGTACCACTGGGACCTGCCCCAGGAGCTGGAGAACGCCGGCGGCTGGCCCGAGCGCGACACCGCGTACCGGTTCGCGGAGTACGCCGGGCTGGTCGGCGAGGCGCTCGGGGACCGCGTCGAGCGCTGGGTGACGCTCAACGAGCCCTGGTGCAGCGCGTTCCTGGGCTACGGCTCGGGTGTGCACGCCCCGGGCCGCACCGATCCCGCCGCCGCGCTGCGCGCCGCCCACCACCTCAATCTCGGGCACGGGCTCGCCACCTCGGCGCTGCGCTCGGTCCTGCCGGCCCGCGCGGGCATCGGGATCAGCCTCAACCCGAGCGTGGTCCGGTCCCTCACCGGCTCTCCCGCCGACCTCGACGCCCGGCGCCGGATCGACGCGCTCGCGAATCGCGTCTTCACCGGGCCGCTGCTCGAGGGCGCCTACCCGCAGGACCTGATCACCGACACCGCGCGCGTGACGGACTGGTCCTTCGTGCAGGACGCGGATCTCGCCTCCATCCACCACCCCCTCGACTTCATCGGCATCAACTACTACACACCCGCCGTCGTCTCCGGCCCCCGCGGTGACCAGGACGGCGACAACGCCAGGCTCGACGGTCACGGCGCCAGTGACCACTCCCCCTGGCCGGGCTCCGACGACGTCGTCTTCCATCGGGCGCCCGGTGAACTGACCGCGATGAACTGGTCGGTGGATCCGACCGGCCTCACGGACCTTCTCCTTGAGTACACCGCTCAGGCCCCCGGGGTTCCGCTCTACGTGACAGAGAACGGAGCGGCCTACGAGGACACCGTCGACGCCGACGGCCACGTCCACGACCCCGACCGCATCCGCTACCTCCACGCCCACCTCTCCGCCGTCCACGAGGCCGTCCGCCGGGGCGCCGACGTCCGCGGCTACTTCCTCTGGTCGCTGCTCGACAACTTCGAGTGGGCGTACGGGTACAGCAAGCGCTTCGGCGCGGTCTACGTCGACTACGCGACGCAGGACCGCATCCCCAAGTCCAGCGCCGGCTGGTACTCCCGGGTCGCCCGCGCCGGCGTCCTGCCCGCGCTCGACGACTGATCCCCGGGAGGCGCGGGAGCAGGACAGGCGTGAGCCCCGGCCGGGTGGGGGGTTTCTCCGGCCGGGGCTCGTTCCCCCGTAGGGCGATGGCTCAGTAGGACACTCGGCAGATCTCAGCAGGACCCAGCCGGACGATGGTTCAGCCTGGCAGGCGAGGCGGATCGGTCGTCAGTTGAAGGCGGCGAACGCCTTCTGGAAGGCGTTCGCGCCCTGCTCGATCGAGCTGCAGGTCGGGTCCGCGGAGTTCTTGGCGCCGCCCGCGCACTGCTTGTCGCGGGTCGCCGACCACATCGACAGGCCGCCCAGACCCTTGGACTTGGCGAAGGAGACGAGCTGGCCGGCGTCCTCGACCTTGAAGATCTCGGTGTTCACGTCGTTGACGCCGATCATCGGGGTGACCGCGACGGCCTTCCAGGCGGCCGCGTCGGACAGTCCGAGCGCCGTCTTGATCTGCGCCTGCGTGGCGGTCGCCGCCTGCTCGGCGTAGGTGCCCATGTCGCCGCTGTACGAGGCCCCGTAGTCCATCGCCATGATGTTGACGAGGTCGGTGCGCACGCCGTTGGACTTGGCGTTCTTCAGGAAGTTCACGCCGTCCGAGGTGAGGCCCTCGGGCATGACGGGCAGCGTGAAGGAGACGTTCAGCTCCGGGTTCTTCTTCTGGAGCGTCGCGATGGCCTGAGCCCGCTCGGTGTTGGCCGCGGTGTCGGGCAGGGCGCCGCCCTCGATGTCGAAGTCGACCTTGGTGAGCTTGAACTGGTCGATGACCTTCTGGTACGCGGCGGCGAGATCGCCGGACGAGCCGCAGGCCAGGGCGAGTTCGGTGCCGGAGGCGCCGCCGAAGGAGACGCGGACGTCACCGCCCGCCGCGCGCAGGGAGCCGATCTGGGCGGCGACCTCGTCGCTGCCGAGGTCGGTCACGCCGCCCCACTTCGGGACACAGGAGCCGCCGGAGGTGATGAAGGCGAGGTTGTACTCCTTGACGCCGGTCGCCTTGGACGAGGCCACCAGGTCGAACTTCGGGTACAGCGAGGTGTCCACGTACGGCGCGAATCCGGCGCTCGCGGCCGAGCCGGAACCGGAGTCCGGCGCCGAGGTGGACGGGGACGGGCTCGGCGGCGTGGACGTGGACGCGGAGGGCGAGGCGGGCGAGGAAGTGGAGGCGCTCGGGGCCGGGCTGCTCGGCGTCGCGGAGCCGGTGGGGCGGCCGGACGGCTCGGGCGTGGCCCCGCCGTCCACGGAGCACGTGGCGTCGTTGATGAGGCAGGACTTCGGGGCCGCGTCGCCGGACACGACGAAGCCGACGGTGACGGACTTGCCGGCGGCGAGCCCGCCCTTGTCCCAGGCGGCGGGCTTCACGGTGACGTGCTGTCCGGAGACGGTCGACTCGGCGTTCCACAGCGAGCCGAGCCTGGTGCCGGAGGGCAGGTCGAACTCCAGCGTCCAGTCGGCCTGGGCCTGGTCCGTGCTGTTGGTGATGACGTACTGGCCGGTGTAACCGCCTTCCCAGCTGCTGGTCTTGGTGAAGGCGGCGCCCACGGAGGCCGCGGACGCGCTGGAGGCGAAGAGGAACGCGCCGCCGCCCACGACGGCCGCGGCGACGACGCCGCCGATCGCCTTGTTCCTGCCGCTGATCCTGCGCCGGTGCGTGCTGCTCATGGCGTGCCTGCCTTACCTGTACGGGAGGGGGGTTGTGGTGACGCGGCAGCACGCTAGCGATCCGGAATCGCTCAATTCGGGCAACAGGGAACGGCGTTGAGGATCTTAAAGTTGACTTAAGGGAGGGATCGGGACCGGTTAAAGGTAGAGACCAATCCTTTACGTTCCCGGCCTCGGTGTCCGCGTCGGCGCGGCACCGCACCCGGCCGTCCGGTCTGCACCCAGATACGCACCTCGGTCCCGCCGAGCACGGACGCGCCGATACGTACGTCGCCGCCGGTCGCCTCGGCGAGCCGGCGCACGATGTCCAGGCCGAGCCCGGTCGACCCGTCGCTGCCCGAGCCCGCGCCGCGCGCCATCGCGGCCTCCGGGTCGGCGATTCCGGGACCCGCGTCCGACACGAGCACGATCACGGCGTCCTCCCCGCTGTGCACGTCGACGGCGAACGCGGTGCCCTCGGGGGTGTGCCGGAAGACGTTGCCGAGCAGCGCGTCCATCGCCGCGGCCAGCTCGCCGCGCGCCACGGGGATCCGTACGGGCCGCTCGACGCCCGCGACACGCACCTTGCGGCCCTCGTCCTCGGCCAGCGCCGACCAGAAGTCCATGCGCTCGCGGATCACCTCGGCGGCGTCGCAGCCGGCGCCGGGCCCGGCCGCGGCGGTCTGCGGCTTGGCGTCGCGGGCCGTACGGATGATGGTGTCGACCTCGCGCTCCAGTTGCTCGACGGCGACCCGGGTCTGTTCGGCGGCGGGCCCGTCGCCGAGCGAGGCCGCGTTGAGCCGGAGCACGGTCAGCGGCGTGCGCAGGCGGTGGGACAGGTCGGCGGCCAGCTCGCGCTCGTTGGCGAGGAGCTGGACGACCTGGTCGGCCATGGAGTTGAACGCGACGGCAGCGAGCCGCAGTTCGGTCGGACCGTCCTCGGGCACTCGCGCCCCGAGCCGGCCCTCGCCGAGGTCGTGGGCGGCGCCGACGAGGCGCTGCGCGGGCCGCACCATGCGTACGCCGAGCCGGTCGGCGACGGCCACGGACCCGATGATCAGGGCGATGCCGACGCCCGCGAGGACGACCCAGGCGGTCGTCACGCCGTTGGTGACCTCGCCCTGGGGCACGTAGACCTCGACGACGGCGATCTTGCCGGTGCTCACGGCGATCGGCTGAAGCCAGACCGAGCCGCCGGGCACACCGGCCGTGCGGGCCTGCCGGATGTCCGCGAGCCGGTCCGTGTCCACACGCAGCCTGCCGAGCCGGATCTCCGGGTTGCCGCCGCCCGCCGGGACGTACACCGACATACGGTCCCCGCCGCCGGTCTGCGCGGTGGCGAGGGCACGGACCAGCTGGTCGCGGTCGGTGGTGATGGAGAGGGTGGTGCCCATCGCGGCGGCGGTGCGCTCCGCGTTCGAGAACGCCCGGTCGCGCGCCATCTCCTTGATGACGAGCCCGAGCGGCACGGCGAACGCGACGACGACCATCGTGGTCACGGCCAGGCACACCCGGACCAGCGCCCACCTCACGGGGCGGAGTCCGCGGCCGGGGGTTCGAGCTTCACGCCGACGCCGCGCAGCGTGTGCAGATAGCGCGGCCGGGCCGCCGTCTCACCCAGCTTGCGGCGCAGCCACGACAGGTGGACGTCGATGGTCTGGTCGTCGCCGTACGACTGCTGCCACACCTCGGCGAGCAGTTCCTTGCGGGGGACGACGACGCCGGGCCGGCCCGCGAGGAAGGCGAGCAGGTCGAACTCGCGGCGGGTCAGGTCGAGGCGGGCGCCGTCCAGCTCGGCCTGGCGGCGCAGCGGGTCGACGGACAGGCCGCCCACCCGGATGACCCGCGAGGGCGGCTCGGCGTGGGCGCTGCCGCGGGCCCGGCGCAGCACGGCGGCCATCCGCGCGGACAGGTGCTCGGGCGAGAACGGCTTGGTGAGGTAGTCGTCCGCCCCGTCGTTGAGCAGCCGGACGATCTCGGACTCGTCGTCGCGGGCCGTGGCGATGATGACCGGTACGTCGGTGATGCCGCGCAGCATCTTGAGCGCCTCGGCGCCGTCCAGATCGGGCAGGCCGAGGTCGAGGATCACGACGTCGAAGCGGTGATGGGCGACCTCGCGCAGCGCCTCCAGGGCCGTGCCGACGCTGCGCACCGTGTGGGCGGCGTCGGTCAGATGCCGGATGAGGGCCGAGCGCACGAACTGGTCGTCCTCGACCACGAGCACACTTGCCATGGGCGGCACCGTACGCCATCCGTACTCCGTACGGGCGATGCCGGTCGTCCCTGGGGGCGGGCTCCGGGGCGCGGGACAGGGGTGGCGGGTGTGGTGCAGTATGGCCCGCGATGCCGACGAACCCGCCTCCGCCGCCCGCCCCGGCGCACGCCCAGGACCCGCCCGGGGATTCGCGCGCCGTGCGGCGGGGGCTCGTGCACTCGGTGGCCTGGCTGCTCGCGACGGGCGCCGCGGTGACCCTGTCCTGGTGGGGCGTGCACACGGTGATGGCCGGCACGGTGTACGACCCGCCGCGGGCGCTCCCCGTCGTCGGTGCCGTCGCCTCGGAGTCTGCCCCTCCGGTCTCCTCCTCCACGCACCGCCCGGGCCCGGCACCGTCCCGTTCCGCGTCCTCGTCCTCCGCTGCCGGGAAGTCCGGCCGGCCGACGCCGAAGCCGTCCACCGTCTCGCCGAAGCCCAGCCGGTCCGTGCCGCCCGCGAACGCGGGGAGCACCGGGAGTGTGAAGAGTTACGAGACGGCCGGCGGCCGGGCCGTGTTCGACCTGGGCGAGCGGTCGGCGACGCTGGTGTCGGCGACGCCCGGGGCGGGGTGGTCGGTGCAGGTGTGGAAGCAGACCACCTGGATCCGGGTCGAGTTCACGTCCGGCGCGGACCGGGTGTCGGTGTTCTGCACGTGGCACGACCACGCGCCGTCGGTCGAGATCGCGACGTACTGAGACGGAGCGGGAGCCGGGCCCGCCGCTACCGGAACACGGAGGCGGGCGGGGCCGGCGACGCCTTGGCCGAGGTGTCCGTCACCGCCGGAGCGCCGCCCGCGAAGTCGAGCAGACTGCGCCCGTGCTCGACCCGTCCCGGGTGCGGGTCGCCCGCCGCCCGCCGGGTCAGCTCGGCGACCGGCAGCGGCAGCGCGGACGCGACCAGCACCGCGTTCCCGAAGCGCTTGCCCCGCAGCACCGTCGGGTCGGCGACCAGGGCCAGTTCGGGGAAGACGGCCGCGGCGGTGGCGATCTGCCCGCGCAGATGGGCCAGCGGCGGGCCGTCGGCGAGGTTGGCGACGTAGGTACCCGAGGGCCGCAGCACGCGCCGCACCTCGGTCAGGAACTCCGTACTGGTGAGGTGGGCGGGGGTGCGGGCCCCGCTGAACACGTCCGCGACCAGTACGTCGGCCCAGTCGTCGGGCAGCTTGGCGAGGGCCTCGCGGGCATCGGCGGTCCGTACGCGGATCCGGGCGCCGGGGTCCAACGGCAGGGCCGTACGCACCAGTTGGACGAGCGGACCGTCGCGCTCCACGACCTGCTGCGTGGAGCGGGGCCGGGTCGCGGCGACGTAACGGGCCAGGGTGAAGGCGCCGCCGCCCAGGTGCACGGCCTGGACCGGGCGGCCCGGGTCGGCGGCCAGGTCGATGACGTGGCCGATGCGGCGCTGGTACTCGAAGGAGAGGTGGGCGGGGTCGTCCAGGTCGACGTGCGACTGCGGGGCGCCGTCCAGGAGCAGGGTCCAGCCGGCGGGCCGGTCCCGGTCGGGTATCAGCTCGGCGAGCCCCCCGTCGACACTCTCCACCACGGACTCCCGGGCCCCTCGCCCTCCCCCGCCACCACTCCTGCTCCCCTGCTGCTTCCCACGCGACCTGGCCATTCGCCCATTATCCGCCGGGTGACCCGGGTCGGCGCGACAGCCACCCACCTCCGGCGCCGGGCAGGACGGCGACCCGGGGAGGGGCTCCCGGGGGGGGGCGGCGCCGGTGGCGAGGCTGGCGGGGGGCTTCGGCTCTCGGTGCCGGGGGCGGGGCCGGCGGCGAGACGGGCGGGAGGGGGTGGCTTCGGCTCTGCGTCGAGTGATGCCGGGTGCGGCGGCTAGGGGACGGCCCGTGCGCCGGCGGCGCCGCAGCTGACGCCCGACGATCGCGCACTCGGCGCCGGGGTGCCGCCTTGCCCACCCGTGCCGCCCCAGGCGGCAGACTGCCCAAGGCTAGGGCGTGTGCCGAAAGTCCCGTCGTCCGGCCGAAGGG
>NZ_JBHYTK010000033.1:0-56002 GCF_042749255.1 Streptomyces sp. NPDC059524
GACTTATGTCCACCCCGCACCAGGGGGCGGCCCCGGGTGGCGGGTCAGAGCCGCTGGATGATCGTGCCGGTGGCCAGGGCGCCGCCCGCGCACATGGTGATCAGGGCGAACTCCTTGTCCCTGCGCTCCAGTTCGTGGAGGGCGGAGGCGATGAGGCGGGCGCCGGTCGCGCCGACGGGGTGGCCGAGGGCGATCGCGCCGCCGTTCACGTTGACCTTCTCCAGGTCCTGTTCGAAGACCTGGGCCCAGCTGAGGACGACCGACGCGAAAGCCTCGTTGATCTCGACGAGGTCGATGTCCTTGAGGGACATGCCGGCCTTGCCGAGGACGGCGCGGGTCGCGTCGACGGGTCCGTCGAGGTGGTAGTGCGGGTCGGCGCCGACGAGGGCCTGGGCGACGATGCGGGCGCGCGGCTTGAGCTTGAGGGCGCGGGCCATGCGCTTGGAGGCCCACATGATGGCGGAGGCGCCGTCGGATATCTGCGAGGAGTTGCCCGCGGTGTGGATGGCGGTGGGCATGACGGGCTTGAGGCGGGACAGGCCCTCCATGGTGGTGTCGCGCAGGCCCTCGTCGCGGTCGACGAGCCGCCACATACCGTGGCCGGCGGCCTGCTCCTCCTCGGTGGTGGGCACCTGCACGGCGAAGGTCTCGCGCTTGAAGCGCTCCTCGGCCCAGGCGGCGGCCGCCCGCTCCTGCGAGATGAGGCCGAGGGAGTCGACGTTCTCGCGGGTCAGTCCGCGGCGCCGGGCGATGCGCTCGGCGGCCTCGAACTGGTTGGGCAGGTCCACGTTCCACTCGTCGGGGAACGGCTTGCCGGGGCCGTGCTTGGAGCCGGAGCCGAGCGGGACGCGGGACATTGCCTCGACGCCGCAGGAGATGCCGACGTCGATGACGCCGGCCGCGATCATGTTGGCGGTCATGTGCGAGGCCTGCTGGGAGGAGCCGCACTGGCAGTCCACGGTGGTGGCCGCGGTCTCGTAGGGCAGGCCCATGGTGAGCCAGGCGGTGCGCGCCGGGTTCATGGACTGTTCGCCCGCGTGCGTGACGGTGCCGCCGACGATCTGCTCGACGCAGTCCGCCTGGATGCCGGTACGGCCGAGGAGCTCGCGGTAGGTCTCGCCCAGCAGATACGCGGGGTGGAGATTGGCCAGCGCGCCACCGCGCTTGCCGATCGGAGTACGTACGGCTTCGACGATGACGGGTTCCGCTGCCATGACCTTCGTCCCTCCACACATTCCCGGACCACCGGACCGACGGGCGACGCGCAAAACTAGAACGCGTACCAGTTCTCCGTGCAGTCTCGACGCGCTTACCCCGGGTACGCAAGGGGCGTGCACGTACATCGCACGGAACCGACACCGACGCAGGCCTTGCCACTTCTAGAACCGGTTACTACCTTTCGAGCCAGAACTGACGGATCGTCAGAACCAACACGGGAGTGACCCATGCCGTGCCCCGCGCTGCCCGACGGGTTCGACTTCACGGACCCCGATCTGCTGCAAGACCGTGTGCCGTACCCCGAGTTCGCCCAGCTGCGGCAGGCCGAACCGGTTCGCTGGATACCGCAGGAGCCCGGGATCTCCGGCTTCGCGGACGCGGGCTACTGGGCGGTGACCCGGCACGCGGACGTCAAATACGTCTCCACGCACCCGGAGCTCTACTCCTCCAACACCAACACCGCGGTGATCCGCTTCAACTCCTCGATCCAGCGCGACCAGATCGAGGTCCAGAAGATGATCATGCTGAACATGGACCCGCCGGAGCACACCCGGGTGCGCCAGATCGTGCAGCGCGGCTTCACCCCGCGCTCGATCCGCTCCCTGGAGGAGAAGCTGCGCAGCCGGGCCCTGGACATCGTCGCCAAGGCCCTGGAGCGGGACACGAGCGACGGCGGCTTCGACTTCGTCACGAACGTCGCGGTGGAGCTGCCGCTCCAGGCCATCGCCGAGCTCATCGGCATCGCCCAGGAGGACCGCGCCAAGGTCTTCGACTGGTCGAACAAGATGGTGGCGTACGACGACCCGGAGTACGCGATCACCGAGGAGATCGGCGCCGAGGCGGCGATGGAGATCGTCTCCTACGCGATGAACCTGGCCGCCGCCCGCAAGGAGTGCCCGGCCAAGGACATCGTGAGCCAGCTGGTCGCGGCCGAGGACCAGGGCAGCCTGTCCTCCGACGAGTTCGGCTTCTTCGTCATCCTGCTGGCCGTCGCCGGCAACGAGACGACGCGGAACGCGATCACGCACGGCATGCACGCCTTCCTCACCCACCCCGACCAGTGGGAGCTCTACAAGCGGGAGCGCCCGAGCACGACCGCGGAGGAGATCGTGCGCTGGGCGACCCCGGTCGTCTCCTTCCAGCGCACCGCCACCCAGGACACCGAGCTGGGCGGCCAGAAGATCAAGGCGGGCGACCGGGTCGGCCTCTTCTACTCCTCCGCCAACCACGACCCCGAGGTCTTCACCGACCCGGACACCTTCGACATCAAGCGCGACCCGAACCCGCACCTCGGGTTCGGCGGCGGCGGACCGCACTTCTGCCTCGGCAAGTCCCTCGCCGTCCTGGAGATCGACCTCATCTTCAACGCCATCGCGGACGCCATGCCCAACCTGCGGCTGACCGGCGACCCGCGCCGGCTGCGCGCAGCCTGGCTCAACGGCGTGAAGGAACTCCAGGTGTCGACCTCGGCACCCTGAGTGAGGAAGGGGCCGTAGGATCGGTGCCCGTGGCCACGGTCGAACTGCCCCTCTTACTCCTCCGCCGCTTCACCCTCACCGCGTCCCAGCGGACGGCCCTGTGCGCGACGGCGCCGGTGCTGCCGCTGTACGCGGTGTGGGCGCTGTTCCTCGCGACGGGCGGCGGCGACCTCGCGGCCCAGGAGGCGTGGGCCGCGTTCGCCGCCGAGCACGGCGGCTCGGCGTACGGCCTGTTCTGGTACGGCGGCACGCACGCCGCCAACTACTCCGTCCTGTCGCCCTGCCTGATGGCGTGGGCCGGGGTGCGCACGGTGACGGTGCTGTCGGGGATCGCGGCGTCCTGGCTGGGCGCCGTGCTGATCGTGCGCTGCGGGGTGCGGCGCCCGGCGGCGCCCGCCCTCCTCCTGTCCCTGGCGCTCTGGTGCGACGTGGCGTCGGGCCGTACGACGTTCGCGCTCGGGGTCGCGTGCGGGCTCGGCGCGTGCGTGGCGGTCACCGGGCGGCCCAGGTGTGCGGCCGGCGCGGTGTGCGCGGCGCTCGCCACGCTGGCGTCCCCGGTCGCCGGACTCTTCCTCGCCGTCGTCGGCGCCGGCCGGTTCCTCGTACGGAGTCGGGGTCCGGCGGCTGCGCTGGCGTTGCCGCCTGCCGCCGTCGTGGGCGCCACGACCCTGCTCTTCCCGTTCCGGGGCGAGCAGTTGATGCCGGCGGACCGGATCTGGCCACCGTTCCTGTTCGCGCTCGCGCTGGTGGTGGCGGGGCCCGCTCGGTGGCGTGCGGCGCGCGGGGCCGCCGCCGTGTACGCGCTCGGCACGGTCCTCACGTATCTGATCCCCTCCCCCGTCGGCACGAACGTGGAGCGGCTCGCCGAACTGGCCGCGCCCGCCGCCCTCCTGGCGGCCCTGCGCGTCCCCGGCCTGCCCCGTCTCCAGGCGCTCGTCCTGGCGGTGGCTCTCGTCTGGTCCTCGTACTGGGTCGGGCAGAAGACGCTCGACGACCTGAGGGTGTCCACGCGAGTCCCGGCCTGGGCGCGGCAAACCGGGGGCGTCGTACGGGAGTTGGAGCGGCTCGGCGCGGACCGTACGCGCGTGGAGGTGGTCCCCGCGCGCAACCACCGCGAGGCGACGCTGCTCGCCCCGCACGTGAACATGGCGCGTGGCTGGAACCGGCAGCTGGACGTGGAGCGCGGGCGCCTCTTCTACGACGGCTCGTTCTCGGCGGCGGCCTACCGGGCGTGGCTGGACCGGTGGGCCGTCGGGTTCGTGGTGCTGCCCGGGGGGAAGCCGGACGGGCCCGCGGAGCGGGAGGCGGCGCTCGTGCGGCGCGGGGCGCCCTATCTGGAGCCGGTGTGGCGGGACGCGCACTGGCGGGTGTACCGGGTGCGGGACGCGGTGCCGCTCGTGTCCGCGCCCGCGTCCGTGGTGGACACGGACGGGGCGCGGGTCACGGTGCGCTTCGCGCGGGCGGGCACGGCGACGCTGCGGGTCGCGTACTCGCCGTGGCTGCGGGCGGAGCACGGGTGTCTGCGGGTGCGGCAGCGCGGCGAGTTCACCGAACTGACGGCACCCGCCGCCGGGACGTACCGGCTCGGATCGGCGCTGCGGAGGCCGTCAGGCGCCGGCTGCGGTGCACGGTGACGGGCTCTCCGTCGGGCCCTCGGTGGGGGTGTCGGTCGGGCTGGGGCTCGGGGAGTCGGTCGGGCTCGCGCTGTCGGAGGGGCAGTCGGTCGGGGTGCCCGGGTCGGTGGGCGTGTCGGTCGGGCCGTCGGTGGGGTCACCGGTGACGGGCGGCGTGGTGGGCGGCTCCGTCGTGGGCGGCGGGGCGCTGTCCGAGGGGCCCGGGCTGGGGCTCGGACCGTCCGTCGGCCGGTCGGACGGCTTCGGTGTGCCGGGCGTGCGGGTCGGCTCGGGGCCGATGACGATGCCGCCGCCTCCCTTGCCGCCGTCCGAACCGCTGTCCCCGCCGTCACCGACGGGCTTGGTCGCGGGTGTCTTCGACCCGGCGCCGGGGCTGACCGGTACGACGCCCTTCCCGTCCGGCACCTTGTGGACGCCGCTGCGGTAGAACTCCATCCAGTACAGGACGAGCCGCACGTAGTCGCGCGAGTAGTTGTAGCTGAGGATGCCGCGCTCCAGGCCGCGCGCGGTGCCGAGGTCCCGGTTCCCCGCGCACAGGTAGTGCCCGGCGCCGAGGGCCGCGTCGAAGATGTTGTTGGGGTCGGCGCGGCCGTCGCCGTTGCCGTCGGCGCCCCAGCGGCGCCAGGTGCCGGGCAGGAACTGCATGGGGCCGACGGCCCGGTCGTAGACGGCGTCGCCGTCCCAGGCGCCGCCCTCGGTGTCCCGGATCAGGGCGAACCCCTTGCCGTTCAGCGGCGGTCCGGTGATCCGGTGCCGGGTCGTGCCGTCGGCGGTGACGTCACCGCCGCGGGCCTGCCCCGACTCGACCTTGCCGATCCCGGCGAGCAGCTGCCAGGGCAGCCGGCAGCCCGGGTCGGTGCGGCCGACGGACGCCTCGGCGCGGCGGTAGGCGGCGAGGACGGTCGCCGGGATGCCGGCCTCCGCCCGCACCTGTTCGCGCGGGAACGTCGTGCCCGGCGCGTCCGGCGTCCTCAGCGGCGGGAGTTCGGTGTGGTACGAGTCGTCGCCCTGTGAGGCGACGGGCGGCAGAGGCTCGTCGAGCACGGCGAACGGGTCGCTCCGGCCCGCCTTGTCGGCGCCGGAGCCCGCGTCGCGGAGCAGCTCCGGGGCCTGGGACGCGGTGAGCAGGGCGGTGGCGGCCACGGCCACGGCCGTGCCGCGCAGGCCCCGGCTCAGCCGGGTGGCGCGGCGCGGGCGGCGTCGGATACGCAGGGTGCTGCGCGGGGTGCGCAAGGGGTGCCCCTCTCGTTCGTCGCGTGCGGGTCGGTGGGTGCCGGTCAGGTGCCGAAGGTGTCGATGCCGGACACGCGCCAGCGCCCGTCCTTGCGGACGAGGTCGACGGCGAGCATGGCGCCCGCGTAGTTCGCGGCGGTGTCGGACTTGGCGGCGGTGCCGGTGCTGCTCTGGTCGGCGAACACGAGGACGCGGGCGCGGGGGCCGTCGATCCGCTCGACGGCGCTGTCGGTGACGGTCGTCGTGACGACCGTCTTCTGCTTCTCGGCCTGCGCGAGCACCGGCGCGAGCAGCTTGCGGTGCTGCTCGACCGCCTTCCCGGTCAGCAGCCGGTCCGCCGCCGCGCGCGCCGCCCCGGGATCCGCCTGGTCGTACGAGAACAGCGCCTCGACCGCCTTCTCCGCCTGCCCCTTGACCTCGCTGGTCCGGGCGGGATCGGACAGCGCGGCGTTGCGCGCCGCGGCCCCTGCGTCGAGGCTCTGCGCCCGGTGGAACGCCCAGCCGGCGAAGGCGCCGAGCAGGAGGGTGAGCAGGCACAGGGCGACGAGGGCCTTCGGGACGCGGGGCGCGGGCCGCGCGGACTCGCTCCGTACGGGCTTCTTCGGTACGGAATTCTTCGGTACGGATTTCTTCGGTACGGATTTCTCTGCCGGGGCCGGGGCCACGGCCGGGGCGGGCACCGCGGCGAGGCGGCGCTGCCGGTTGAGATGGTGGCGGGTGGTGTGGCGCGTCGTGGACATCGGGGTCCGCTCCCAACGGTTCGGGGGTCGGTCAGTCGGTGGTCGCGCTGTCGCCGACCGGGGCCTGGCCGAGGGCGCTGAGCTTCCAGTGGCCGTCGGTGCGGGTGAGTTCGCCGAGCATGCGGCTGTCCTTCTGCGAGGACTTGCCGCCGGAGGCGGTGACGGTGACGCGCAGGGCGACCATGACGCGGGCGCGGCCGGCCCGTTCGTCGAGCTCGGTGAGGGCGCCGTCGAGCACCTTCGCGGTGCTGACCGTGCGGGCCTCGCGGACCTGCTTCTCGAACGCGGAACGCCCACCGGTGAGTTGGCTGTGCAGCTCGCCGGTCGTGGACGACTCCCACAGGTCGAGGCCGTGCGCGAGGTCCTTGTGATCGAGGGTGTTGAGGTTCTGCACGGCCTGCTCTCCGGCCTCCAGGGCGTCGTCGCGCGCGGTGGCGTAGGCGGCGGTGTCGTCGTGCGCCGCGCCGTACCAGGACCAGCCGGCCCAGGCGGCGAAGGCTCCCGCGACGAGGGTCAGGGCGAGCGCGGCGAGCAGCAGTGGGCGTCCGATGCGGTCCATCCGGGTTCCTTTCAACGGGCCGTTCACCGGGCCTTGATGTCGACGATGCGCCAGACGTCGTCGCGCAGTTCGGCGGTGACGGACAGCTGGGCGGCGGACGTCGTGGGCTTCTTCGTGCCGCGCCGGGCGGTCTGGTCGAGGAACACGAGCAGGTGCGCGGTGCGGCCGCGCAGGCTGACGGTGCCGACGCGGACGGCCTGCGTGGACAGGGTGACCTTCTGGTCCCGCACATCGGCCCGGACCCGCGCGAAGAGCTGCGCGTACTGCTCCGCGGCGCGCCCGGACAGGACGGCCCGCGCGGACCGCTCGGTGGCCTCGGTCCCGTCGGGCGTGTACGAGAACACCTTGCCGAGCGCGTTGCTCACGTCCCCGTTGACCCGGGCGGTGGCGGCGGCGTCGGTGAGGGCGTGGTTGCGGGCGGCCGGGGCGTCGCGCAGGGAGTGGGCCTGGAACAACAGCACGCCTCCGGCGAGGGCGAGGAGCACGCCGAGGGTGACGGCCCCGATCGCCGCGCGACTCCACCGGCCGGTACGGGACTCGGCCTCGGCCTCGGCGGTGCCGGTGTCCTCGGGATCGGTGTGCAGGACGGGCCCGACGGCTTCCCTCTGCTCGTCACCCTTCGTGTCGCGCTCGGTGCCGGTCGTCCGGTCGCTCTTGGTGTCGCTCATCCGCCCACCGCCGTCACCGGGATCGCGTTCAGGGCGCGTACCTTCCAGGTGCCGTCGGACGCGCGGGACAGCGTCGCCTCCAGGCGTTTGCGGTCGGTCGTCGGGGTCTCGGCACCCTTGGGGGTGGTCTCCACGCGCAGGGTCGCGATGAGTTTCGCGGTGCCGGCATGATCGTCGAGGGCGGTGAGGGCCGCGTCCGTGACGGTGGCGCGGGAGGAGGGCCCGGAGGCCGGCGCGAGGCGGGAGAGATCGGTGCGCAGGGGGCCGGAGGTGACCGACTTCCAGGTGCCGATGCCGGCCTTGGCGCGGGCCGTCGTCGACGCGTCCAGGGTGGAGAGCGTGGCGACGGCGGCGCGGCCGTCGTCCAGCGCGGCGTCCCGCGCCCGCGCGTAGGCGAGGTCGTCGTCGCCGCGGGCCTGCGCGTACGACCAGGTGCCCGTCCCGCACAGGGCGACGGCCGCGGCGAGCCCGAGGCCCGTGAGGACCCGTCTCATGAGCCGTCCCCCGTTCCGCTCAGGCCGAGCAGTCCGGCCATGTCGCCGGAGGAGCCGTCGGCGCCGCTCTCCCGCAGGGAGGGCAGGTTCAGCGCTCCCGGCCGGGCCGGCTTCGGCACGGGACCGCCGCCCGGTGCGTGCGCCGATCCCCGCACGCCGACCCCGCTGGACGCGGGCGCGGTGCAGCGCGCCCCGGTGTTGAGCGCGGGCGCGGGACTCGTGTCCGTGCCGAGGCGGTAGCGGGTGCCTCCGTAGCCGGCCGTGCACGGGAGGGGCTTGAAGAAGGTGACCGTCATGCCGAAGTTGACCTTCTTTCCGTCGACGGCCGTGGCGCCGGCGGCGACGGCCCGGGGCAGCTGCACGAGCAGTTCCTCGGTGCCGCGCTGCCGGGTGACGGCGACCTCGGACGTGGTGAGCAGATTGGCGAGGACGACGCTCAGGTCCGGGTCCATGTCCCGCAGCAGCCCGCTGACCTGTGTGGCGGCGTCGGGCGCGGCCATGACGAGGCGGCGCAGGTCGGCGTCGGAGCCCTTGAGCGTGGCGGCGAGGTCCTTGGCGCCGGACGCGAAGTCGCGGATGGCCTGTCCCTCCTCGGCCTGGGTGCGGAGCACGACCGCGCCGTCGTTCATGAGGGTCGTGGTGCTGGGCAGGGCCCGGTCGGCGGCCCGGACGAAGTCGGTGCCGTTGTCGAGGAGCACCTGGAGGTCCTCACCGCGCCCTTCGAAGGCCTTGCCGAACTCGTCGACGACGGTGCGCAGATCGTCCAGCGGCACCGAGGTGGTGAGGTCGTCGACGCTCGTGAGCACGTCGGTGACGGGCCGCGGCACTGCGGTCCGGCTCGCGTCGATCCGCGAGCCGTCCTCCAGGTACGGGCCGTCCCCGCGCTGGGGCCGCAGGTCGATGTACTGCTCGCCGACCGCCGACAGGCTGGCGACGACGGCCTGGGTGTCGTCGGGGATGCGGGGCGCGGACTTCTTGATGCGCAGCTCGGCCTCGACCCCGTCGGCGGTGAGCCCGATCGGTCCGACCCGCCCCACGGACACGCCCCGATAGGTGACGTCGGAGTGCGTGAACAGGCCTCCTGTGCGCGGGAGTTGGACCTTCACGGTGTAGTAGTCGGCGGCTCCGACGTACCGCCCCAGGTCGGCGTACCGGATCCCGAGGAAGGCGAGGACGACGACGGCGATGACGAGGAACGCGAGGTTCTTGAGCCGGATGGCGAGCGTGATCACCGCTCCTCACCCCCTGAGGCCGACGCGGAGGCCGCCGCCGACGCGGACGGGTCCGGGGCGGAGGTCGCGGGCAGCGGCAGCGCGGGCCCGCTCGCACCGCCGGAGGCCGCCTTCTGCGTCCCCTTCTGCGGCTGCTGCCGCGTCCCCTTCTGCGCGGTCGCGGTCGGCGTCGGTGAGGGTGAGCCCTTGGTGAGCGGCGGGATGAGCTGGGTGCCCGGCGCCGCCGTCATGCTCAGATAGACGTTGAGGTAGTCGCCCTTGACCCCGCGCAGCACCTCGTCCGTGAACGGGTAGGTGAGCAGCACCTGGAGCGAGTCGGGCAGGTTCTTGCCGGAGTCGGCGAGCGCCTTGAGCGTGGGGGCGATGGCCTTGAGGTCGGCGACCATGTCGGCCTTGCCCCGGTCGACCGTGTCGACGGCGACGCCGCTGAGCCGGTCGAGGGAGCGGAGCATCGTCATGAGCGAACCCCGCTGGTCCTCCAGGGTCTTGAGGCCGGGCGACAGATCGGTGAGCACGGTGGCCACGTCTTCCTTGCGGTGGGCGAGGGTCGCGGAGAGCCGGTTGACGCCGTCGAGCGCGGCGGTGATGTCGCCGCGGTGCGTGTCGAGGTTGGTGACCAGGGTGTTGACGCGGCGCAGCGTGGAGCGGACCTCGCTCTCGCGGCCGCCGAGCGCGGAGTTGAGTTCCTTGGTGATGGTCTTGAGCTGGTTGACGCCGCCGCCGTTGAGGAGCAGGGACAGGGCGCCGAAGACCTCTTCGACCTCGGAGTTGCGTCCGGTGCGGGAGAGCGGGATGCGGTCGCCGGCGGCGAGGGCGCCGGTGGCGCCCTTGGCGGGTGCGACGAGCTGGACGTACTTCTCGCCGAGGAGACTGGACTGCTCGAGCCGGGCTCCGGTGTTGGCGGGCAGGTCGACGTCGCCGTTGATGCGCATGGTGACGCGGGCGTTCCAGTTCCGCCCGCTGCCGAGCCGGATGTCGGTGACGCGTCCGACGGCGACGTCGTTGACCTTGACCGCGGACTGCGGGACGAGGCTGAGCACGTCCTTCATGTCGGCGGTGACGGTGTAGGGGTGGTCCCCGAGGTCGGCGCCGCCGGGCAGCGGCAGCTCCTCGATGCCGCCGAAGGAGGGAGCGGGCAGCGAGACGACTCCGAGGGTCACGCAGAAGGCGACGGCGACGGAGACGGCCCCGCCGACGAGAAGGCCTCGCCGCATGGCTACTCACCCCCCACGGCGGGCAGCGGCAGCAACGGCCCGCCCTGGCTCAGCTCGTTCAGGTTGGCCCGCCCGTCGAGCGTCCGGGTCCGCGGGTTGTAGGCACTGACGACGTTCTGCGCGGCGAGCGGCGCGACGTCCAGCGCCTCCGCCAACGACGCCCGCTGCTCCACCAGCGCCCGTGTGATCGGCACGAGTTTGCGTACGTTCTTGCGCAGCTCGCCCCGGTTGTCCTTGATGAACTTCTTCACCTGCCCGAGCGCGATCCCCAGCTCCTTGAGCGCGCCTCCGAGATCGTCCCGGTTGTCGGCGAAGTAGCTGGTGACGTCGTCGAGGTTCTCCTGCGCCTTGCGCACCCCGCCGTCCTTCTTCTTGAGCATCGTGGTGAACGCCTGGAGTTGGCTGAGCGTCGTGAACAGGTCATCGCTGCGCCCGTCGAGCGTCTTGGCGGCCTTGCCGAACTGCTCGATGCTGTCGCCCATCGCGGCCCCGTTGCCTTTGAGGTTCTTCGCCCCGGTGCCGAGGAGGTCGGACAGGGCGCCCTTCTCATTGGCGCCGCCGGGTCCGAGCGCCTTGCTGAGTTCGGTGACGCTGTCGTAGAGCTGGTCGACCTCGACCGGCATGCGGTTGCGGGACGCGGGCAGCTTCGCCCCGTCCTCCAGCTGCGGGCCGCTCGCGTACGCGGGTGTCAGCTGCACGTACCGGTCGGCGACGACGCTCGGCGCGACGGCGACGGCGCGTGCCCCGGCGGGGATCTTCACCCCGTCGTCGACCGCGAGGACGACGCGCACCTGGGTGCCCTGCGGCCGCACCTCGGCGACCTTGCCGACGCGGACGCCGAGGACACGCAGGTCGGAGCCTGCGTAGATGCCGACGGCCCGGTCGAAGTAGGCGGTGATCCGCATGCCGCCGGAGTCGGCGGCGCGTACGCCGACGACGCCTGCCGCGATGAGCACGGCGAGGGCGACCCCGCCGACCAGAAGCTTCCACTTGACGGACATGCCCGCGGATGTCATCGGCCCCCGCCCTTCACGTCGTACTTCCCGTTCTTGGGCGGCATGCAGGAGGTCTTCGGCAGCGAGGTCTCCGGCAGGTAGTTCCGGGGCACGACGCCGCACAGGTAGCTGTCGAACCAGCGGCCGTTGCCGAGGGTGTTGCCGATGAGCCGGTAGTAGGGCCCGACGAGCGCGAGGGTCCGGTCGAGCTTCTTCTTGTTCTTCTCCAGGACGGTGGTGACGCGGCCGAGCGCCTGGAGGGTCGGCTTCAGCTGCTTCTCGTTGTCGTCGACGAGCCCGTCGAGCTGGACGCCGAGCGCCTTGCTGCCGGTGAGCAGCGCCTTGATGGCCGTGCGCCGCTTCTTGAGTTCGCCGAGCAGGGAGCCGCCGTCGTCGATGAGGGTCTCGAAGCTCGACTTCTTCGTCTTGAGCGTCTTGGTCAACCGCTCGCTGCCCGCGAGGAGTTCGGCGAGCTGCGTGTCGCGCGAGGAGACGGTCTTCGAGAGGGCGGAGAGGCCCTTCACCGCGGCGCGCACGTCGGGCGGCGAGTCCTTGAAGGTCTCGGAGATCGTCTCGAAGCTCTCGGCGAGCTGCTTGGTGTCGATCTCTTCGATGGTCCCGCTGAGGTCCTCGAAGGCTTCCGTCACGTCGTACGGGGAGGTGGTGCGGGCCAGCGGGATCCGGGACCCGGGGTCCTGCTCTCCGCCGCCGAGCGGGTCGAGGGCGACGTACTTCTCGCCGAGCAGGGTCTTGATGGCGATGGCGGCGGTGGTGCGGTCGCCGATCCAGGTGCTGTCGTCGTCGATGCGGAAGGCGACCTTGACCTTGGGTCCGTCGAGGCTGACAGAGGTGACCTCGCCGACCTTGACGCCGGCGATGCGGACCTCGTCGCCGTCGCCGAGTCCGGCGGCCTCGCTGAAGTCGGCGCTGTAGTCGGTGCCGCCGCCGACGAGGGGCAGGCTGCTGACGTTGAGCGCGGCGAGGGCCAGCAGCGCGAGGACGAGGAGTCCGGCGAGGGCGATGCCGACGGGGTTGCGTTCCTGGACGGGCTTGATCTCCAGGAACCGGGGCCGTTTCACGCTGGGCCGTTTCACTGGCACCTCGCATCTTCGACGACGATGCCGGTGGGGGGCTTCGACCCGTCGGACATGGTGACGCCGTCGACCTCGGCCCGGCACAGATAGAGGTTGAACCAGGAGCCGTAGGACGAGAGGCGGGACAGGGCGGTCATCTTGGCGGGCGTCCTGTCGAGGAAGTTCTCGATCTGCGGGATGCCGTCGCCGAGGGTGCCGGAGAGCCGGCCGAGCTGCTTGATGTCGTTCTTGAGGGGCTTACGGGCGTCCTGGAGGAAGCCGGCGGTGACGGTCGTCAGGTCACCCATGGCCTGGGCGGCGTCGCCGAGCGGTTTGCGGTCCTCGTTGAAGCCGGAGACGAGCCGGGTGAGGGTGGTGACGAGGTCGTCGAACTTGTCCTCGCGGTCGTTGATCGTCTTCAGGACCTCGGTGAGGTTGCCGACGACCTGCCCGATGACCTGGTCCTTCGCGGCGACGGTCGTGGTGAGGGAGCCGACGTGCTCGATGAGGCTGTCGACGGTGCCGCCCTCGCCCTGGAGGACCTTGACGATGGAGCCGGCCAGCTCGTTGACGTCCTTCGGCGAGAGGCCCTCGAAGAGCGGCTTGAAGCCGTTGAAGAGGAGGGTCAGGTCGAGGGCGGGCCGGGTGCGGGTGAGCGGGATGGTGGCACCGGGGTCGAGATCCCCCGTGTCGTCCCCGGTGCCACGTTCGAGGGCCACGTACCGCTGGCCGACCATGTTGAGGTACTTCACGGCGGCCGTGGTGGTACGGGGCAGTTCCCGTCCCTTGTCGACGGTGAAGGTGACCTGGGCGGTGCGGTGGTCGACGACGCGGACGTCGGTGACCTCGCCGACCTTGACGCCGGAGATCCGCACGCCGTCCCCGTCGATGAGCCCGGTGACGTCGGTGAACAGGGCGCGGTAAGTCGTGGTGTCCGTACCCACTCCCGTGTTGGCGATGGACAGTCCGAGCAGGGCGGTGGCGAGCGCGGTGACGACGAGGAAGATCAGGGACTTGATGACGGGCCCGGCGACGGACCGCCGGCGGACGTGCCCGAACTCGGTGTCTTTCGCGGTCACTTGAGCTTCACCTCCGTCCCCCGGTAGACGGGTCCGACGAGCAGGCTCGACCAGTCGGGCAGGTCGCCCGGCGCGGCCTTGACGGCCGGTGCGATGAGCTCGTTCACCAGGTCGTTCTCCTGCGGCGAGTTGGCGGGCCCGAGGTTCTGCTCGGCGGAGGCCGTGGCGGTGACGGGCGCGCGGGCGGCGGCGCCGAGGTACGGCACCGGGTAGCAGTGGGGGCCGCCGCCGGTGGAGTACGTGGGGGTGTCGCGGCCGGGGACGTAGTTGCCGCGCGAGGCGACGGTGGTGACGTCGACGTGCAGCCCGGGTTCGTCGGTGCCCTTGCCGAGCGCCTGGTCCATGCGGGGCACGAACTCGGTGAGGGTGCGCAGGGTGCACGGGAACGACGGCGAGTACTTCGCGAGCAGTTCGAGCGTGGGCCGTGAGGTGGCGGACAGCCGGATGATGTTGTCCTGGTTGGCCCGCAGGAAGGCGTCCAGGTCCTCGGCCGTGCGGGTCGTGCCGCCGTAGGCCGCGGCGAGGTCCTTCTCCTTCTCGGCGATCGTGCCGCTGGTGGTGGTGAAGTCGGTGAGCGCGTCGAGGATGCCGGGGGCGGCGTCCGCGTAGACGTGCGAGACCTTCACCAGCTGCTTGAGGTCCTCGTTGAGGGTCGGCAGGTTCGGGTTGAACTTCTTCAGGTGCGCGTCGAGCGTGCTGAGCGTCTCGCCGATCTTGCTGCCGCGTCCTTCGAGCGCCTGGGAGACGGCGGACAGCGTCGACGACAGTTTCTGCGGCTGCACGGCGGTGAGCATCGGCAGGACGTCGTCGAGGACCTGCTGGAGCTCGATGGCGTTGGCGGAACGGTCCTGCGGGATGACGGCCCCGGCCGGCAGCATCCGCGTACTGGGGTTGCTCGGCGGGACGAGGGCCACGTACCGCTCGCCGAACAGGGTGGTCGGCAGCATCTGGGCGCGCACGTCGTCGGGGATGCGGTCGAGGGCGCCCGGCTCGAGCGCGAGGGTGAGCCGGGCCCCGGTGTCGGTGGCGTCGATGTCCCGCACCTCGCCGAGGACGACGCCCCGCAGTTTGACCTCGGCCCCGAGGTGCATCTCGTTGCCTGCGCTGCCCGTCTCGACCACGACTTCGTCGGAGTCGACGAAGTCCTTGTTGTAGACGGCGACGGCGAGCCAGATGAGCAGGGCGGGCACGACGAGGAAGACGATGCCGGCGAGCCGGCGGCGCAGGGTCTCCATGGGTCAGCCCGCCACCTTCACGGTCGTCGTGGCGCCCCAGAGCGCCAGCGAGAGGAAGAAGTCGGTGACGGAGATCAGCACGATGGCGTTCCGCACGGACCGTCCGACCGCGATCCCGACGCCCGCCGGTCCCCCGCTCGCCCGGAACCCGTAGTAGCAGTGGGCGAGGATCACCATGACGCTGAAGACGAGCACCTTCAGCACCGAAAGGATCACGTCCGTGGGCGACAGGAAGAGATTGAAGTAGTGGTCGTACGTGCCCTGCGACTGCCCGTTGAAGACGGTCGTGACGATGCGGGAGGCGAGGTACGAGGAGAGCAGGCCGATCGCGTAGAGCGGGATGATGGCGACGACGCCGGCGATGATCCGGGTGGTGACGAGGTACGGCATGGACCGCACGCCCATCCCTTCGAGCGCGTCCACCTCCTCGTTGATCCGCATGGCGCCGAGCTGCGCGGTGAAGCCGGCGCCGACGGTGGCGGACAGGGCGAGTCCGGCGACGAGCGGGGCGATCTCGCGGGTGTTGAAGTACGCGGAGACGAACCCGGTGAAGGCGGCGGTGCCGATCTGGTCCAGGGCGGCGTAGCCCTGGAGGCCGACGACGGTGCCGGTGGCGGCGGTCATCGCGATCATCACGCCGATGGTGCCGCCGATGACACCGAGCCCGCCGGACCCGAAGGCGACCTCGGCGAGCAGCCGCTGCACTTCCTTGGTGTAGCGGCGCAGCGTGCGCGGGATCCACACCAAGGCGCGTAGGTAGAAGAGGAGTTGGTCGCCACCACGGTCGAGCCAGACGAGGGGGGAGGTCATGACGGGCTCAGCCTCCCTTCGGTGGAACGATCTGGAGGTAGATGCCGGTCATCACGGTGTTCACGAAGAAGAGCAGGATGAAGGTGATGACGACGGACTGGTTCACGGCGTCACCGACACCCTTGGGTCCGCCGCGCGGGTTGAGCCCCCGGTACGCGGCCACGATCCCGGCGATGAACCCGAAGATGAGGGCCTTCAGCTCGCTGATGTAGAGGTCGGGGAGCTGGGCGAGCGCGGAGAAGCTCTGGAGGTACGCGCCCGGGGTGCCGCCCTGAAGGACGATGTTGAAGAAGTACCCGCCCAGCGTGCCGACGACGGAGACCATGCCGTTGAGCAGCACGGCGACGGACATGGTGGCGAGGACGCGGGGCACGACGAGCCGCTGCACGGGCGAGACACCCATGACGGTCATGGCGTCGAGCTCCTCGCGGATCTTCCGGGATCCGAGGTCGGCGCAGATGGCGGATCCACCGGCGCCCGCGATGAGCAGGGCGACGATGAGCGGGCTGGCCTGTTGGATGACGGCGAGCACGCTGGCGCCGCCGGTGAACGACTGGGCGCCCAACTGCTGAGTGAGTGAGCCGACTTGGAGTGCGATGACGGCGCCGAACGGGATGGACACGAGCGCCGCCGGCAGGATCGTCACGCTGGCGACGAACCAGAACTGCTCGATGAACTCCCGGAATTGGAAGGGCCGCCGGAAGACGGCCCGCGCCACCTGGAGCGCGAGCGCGAACAGCCGGCCCGTCTGTCTGAGGGGGCCGAGCCATTTGGCCCCTCCGGCGTTTGAGGAGCGGGGTCCGGGGCGGCGCCCCGTGGCCTCCACGCCATCGCCGGTCGAGGCTCTCTCGTCGAGGCTCATGACAGCGTTGCCCCCTGCTCGACAGGCTCGGAGCCGTACGTGGCCCGAATGGCCGCCTGCGCGGTCTCCGGCAGGCTGGGCAGCATCTTCAGCACCCGCTCCCGGCGCCGGGCGACCGCCGCCCGCTCCCCCAGCCCGGGCGAGGGCTGGAGCTGCGGCACGAGCTCGCGCGGCGCGGTGCTCTTGGCGGGCCCCTCGGCGGCCAGCGTCGCCGCGTCCTTCTCCTCGGACATGCCGATCGGCCCGACCACGTCCGCGGTGAGGAACTGCCGGACCACCGGCTCCTCGCTCGTCAGCAGGACTTCCCGCGGCCCGAAGGTCACCAGGTTCCGCCGGTAGAGCATCCCCATGTTGTCGGGCATGGTCGCCGCGATATCGAGGTTGTGGGTGACGACGAGCATCGTCGCGTCGATCTGCGTGTTCAGGTCGATGAGCAGCTGCGAGAGAAAGGCGGTCCGTACGGGGTCGAGCCCGGAGTCCGGCTCGTCACAGAGGATGATCTGCGGGTCGAGCACGAGGGCCCGCGCGAGCCCGGCCCGCTTGCGCATACCGCCGCTGATCTCACCGGGCAGCTTGCCCTCGGCGCCCAACAGGCCGACCACGTCGATCCGTTCCATCACGATGCGACGGATCTCGGACTCCTTCTTCTTCGTGTGCTCGCGCAGCGGGAACGCGATGTTGTCGAAGAGGTTCATGGAGCCGAACAGGGCGCCGTCCTGGAACATGAGCCCGAACAGCTTGCGGGCCTCCATGATGTCCCGTTCGGGGCTGCGGGCCATGTCGACGCCGTCGACCAGGACCCGGCCGTGCTCGGGCTTGAGCAGCCCGATCAGGGACTTCAGGAAGACGGTCTTGCCGGTACCGGAGGGTCCGAGCATGACGCTCACCTCGCCGGCCGGCAGGGTGAGGCTGACGTCCTGCCAGATCTGCTGCTTGCCGAAGGACTTCGTGAGGCCCTCGACCTTTACTTCGATTCCCATGTCACCTCCAGCAAGCACTCGTGGCTCGGTCGCTCTGTTGCTCGATGTGCACCGGGGGCGCACGGTAAGTAGATTTCCCGCCCCGGGACAAGCGGTCGGACGGTGAATTCCGCTTTGTCATCCAGGCTTTGTCATCGAGTGACAAATCTGTACGGGGCGTTTGTTTTCTGCCGAGCAGTCGCATGGGGGGCGGGGGTGAGCGGGGTCTCGTGTTCCGGGGGGTTGGATTTCACGAGACCCCGCCCTCGGGGGCCACTCCGGAAGGAGGATCGGACCGGCGTTCCCCGATTCAACTCCAGGTCGACAGGGGGGTGTCGACGAGGAGTCCAGTGGCCACCGCATCGACGCTACGGCCGGGTAACCTCGCCTCGCAATAGCGGGCTCGGAACTTTCCCGCGGCCCGCCACCGACCCGGAATTCTTTGATGCCGGGAAATCAATTCGGCCGCGCCTTCTGTCAGCGAGTGATGAAACGGCGCGCGCTCAGGTCCGTCACTTCACGCCCTCGTGCCAGTACTGCGAGAGCAGCTTGCCCTCGTTCGGCACCGCACTGCTGGGCGACGCGAAGGCCGCGACGTACGTGGACGTGCTGTTGAGCGCGAGGCTGTTGCCGCCGGAGGCGGACGGCAGCCCGGACTTGAGGTTGACGGCCCAGTCGAGTGCGCCGAGCAGGCCGCAGCCGTTCGCCCCGGGGACGGCGTACGTCGAGTCGCCCTGGTTCGCCCCGAGGATGCTCAGCTGGTTGAGCACTCCCGTGGAGTTGAGGGTGCCGTCGGGATTGAAGCGCTGCTGCTTGACCGCCGGCGCCGAGGTGTTCTGCGGGCGCAGCACGATGGGGTTCGAGGAGGAGCCGATGTAGCACTTGTCGCCGAGGAACGGGTTCTCGAGCTTGATCCGGACCGGCAGGCTGATGATCGGCTGTCCCTGCGTCACGCCCGCGAGCAGCTTGAAGTCGGTCGGAGTGTTCACGGACTGGACCTTCGCGGTCACCCGGTTGAGGTCGTTGTCCGTGAGCTGCTTGCAGATGTCGCTGACCAGCGGGATGTCACTGGGACACATGAGCCCGAGGAGCCCGCCCGGCAGTTGGGCCGGGGCCGCGACGAGGGCGCCGTCGGCCGGCGGGACGACGGTGGTCGTGCCGTCGGAGTGGGTGATGACCCCGGCCTGGAGGTCGGTGCGACCGGTCGGCACGACGGAGGTGCCCATCTTGATGGAGCCGCTGTCCGAGCTGGAGGAGATGCAGATCGCCACGTCCGTCTTGCCGTCGGCGGCGAGCATGCTCGGGGCGTCGACGGGGCAGCGGCCGAACGGGGCCCAGGCGCCGTCCATCTCGGTGGCGGCGCCGGCCGGAGCCAGCGCGGCGAGGGTGGCGAGCGCCGTCGCGGCGGTCACGACACCGGCACGGGTCAGATTCTGCGTACGTCTCGTCGAGCGCATGGCGGATTTCCCTTCACGGAAGGCAGAAGGCGGGCGTGAGCGGGGAGAACTGCGGGAGCAGCCGGGACGTTACTGGCGGGAAACCTCTGCGGCAATGCCCCTCGTTGACAGAAATTCCACTACCGCCTCGTTTATCAACGAGTGAGCAATCCATCCAGGCATTCACTCGCCAAGTGAGCAGAGATGCACCCGGCCCGGAAAATGCTCACCCTCGGACAAGGTCCGCGCGATGGCCTGATCGGCCGAAGACAAAAAGAACCCCGACTTCAACCACTTCGCCGAATTCTCCCGGCATCCCATTGCGGCCTCTGGTTACTTGCTCGTAACGTCCATGAGGCAGGCGAGGGAAGGGCCGTGCCCCCACCCCCCTCTTCCGCCCGGAGTTGCACACCATCCGTCCCGGCCTCCCGCGGGACGGCGCTCCCCATCTCGTACGCCCTACATCCCTGGAGGGATTCACCGTGCGCAGAATGACCCGCAACACCGCCGTAGCCGCCGCCGCGTTCGCCGCGGCGGTCGGCCTCTCCGTGTCCTCCGCCTCCGCCACCGCCCAGGCCGGCTACGTCGTGTCCCCGGGCGGCGCCTTCGAGGCCAACGCGGTCAACCCGACGCTGACCGTGCCGGGTGCCACTCTCACCTGCGACACCTCTCACGCGGCCGGCACCCTGCAGACCGCATCCGCCGACGGTGTCGGCATCGGTGACATCAACAGCATCGACTTCGCCGGTTGCAACGTGAACGGCATCGACTTCGACGTGTCGCCGTCCGCGCTGCCGTGGAAGATCAACGTCACGGGCATGAGCAGCACCACGCGAGCCGACGGAACCATCACCGGCATCGTCGCGCAGATCACCGGCTTCGGCTGCGAGGCCACCTTCGCCGGCAGCGTGACCGGCTGGTACGAGAACGGCGCCAACATCCTGCACGTCACCGGTGGCGGCAGCCTCGCCGCGCAGGACGACGCGAACTGTCTCGGCCTCATCAACCCGGGCGACCATGCGGAATTCCTCGGCGACTACCAGCTGACGAGTGCCCAGACGATCTCCCAGGGCTGACCCGCGATCACGCACCAGGCACCGACCGACGCCCGCCACCGAGCTGACACTCGGCGGCGGGCGCTCGGCGCGTCCCGGAGCAGGCCGGACCACGAGACGACGACGGATGCCGGAGGGCGGCAGCCGGGCAGAGGAGACAGCTCACGATGAACGTCAGCGAGCAGCACCCTTCGCGGGCCGGCCGCGGGGGGCGACGTACGACCCGTCGTATCGCCACGGCGACGGCGATCGCCCTCGTCCTGGGCGTGACGTCCGGCACCGGTTCCCGTGCCGACGAGGCGCTCGACGCGGTCACGCTGACCTACGACTGCCCGCTGCCGGGCAGTTCGAACGGCTCGACGCGGGTGACGGCCCGCGTGCGGACGGAACTGCCCGCCGACGCCTCGGCCGGTGTGCCCATCGATCCGGGGCAGGTGACGGTGGACACGACAGCACCGTTCGACGACCTCGCCGGCTTGCTGCCCGAGGGAACCACGGCCTTGGCGAGCGAGGCCGAACTGGCCGTACAGGTACGGCACAACGGCGAGACGGCCGAGGCGACGTGGTCTCGGCTGGCCGCCCAGAGCCTCGTGCCCGGCGAGGGGGAGGACCTTCGCCTCACCCACCTGGGCAAGGCATCGACCATCACGGTGGGATCACCCGGTGACGTCACACTGTCCGCCGGCGAACTGCGCCTGAGCATCAGTCCGGTCGGCGAGGCGGACAAGGGCGTCGGTGAACCGGTGGTGCTGACGTGCTCGCCGGCAGAGGGACACGACGGGACCCTGGCGACCGTACCCGTGTCGGGCGAGGACCGCTCGGACACGGCAGGGGCCGATACCGGCGCCCCCTCGGGCCGTGAAGGCCGCGGAGGGCTGTCCGTGGCACCCGAGGCGGACGAGACCACGCCCGGGGCGCCGGAGACCTGCCCGGACGTCACCATCGAGGGCGAACCGGACCCGACCTACGCCCTGCCACCGCTGCCAGGCACGGAGTTGCAGGACGTCACCCATGGGGCGTCGAGGCGAGTCTGCACCTACGCAGCAGGACTGGCGGCCGTGCGCAAACAGAACGGCTCCATGATCATCAACGATCCTTCGCGTCGGCCCACGCTCATGAGCATGATCGTGGCCAAGAACTCGTACACCAGCAAGAGCACGCCGGGAAACGGGTTCTACAACCGGCAGGACTCCATCGGGCAGATCGATCTTCCCGACGCCGAGTCGACGTTCCTCACGTTCAACTTCACCCCCGTGACCGCGCGCGTGAGCTTCGACACCGGACCGGTCACGGCCACCACCGGAACCCGCGGCAGAAGTCCCAACAAGGAGGTCTGGGCAGCGATCAGCTTCGACCAGAGCCTTCGCCTGCACGACGTGAGCGTGAACGGGACACCGCTGGACGTCGGACCGAACTGCCGCTCCAAGGCGCCCTTCCGCGTGGTGCTGGAAGGAACATTCGGCCCCAACGGCACACAGGGAACCTACACAAACGTGCTCCTGGGAGGGCTCCTCACCAGCAAGAACTACCCGGTCGACATCCCGCCCTTCTCTGGTTGCGGCTCTCAGGGCGAGGACCTGGACGCCCTGTTCACCGCAGCCATCAGCGGGCCGGGGAACCTGATCGCGATGAATCAAGCGACGGTGTGCATCCCTGATTTCCCCGCCGGCCGCAACGGCTGCCCCCCGGCAGCCGCCGCCCTCCCCGCCCTGACCCTCCCCACCCTCTGACCCCTCCGACGTGCACCACCCGCGCTTTACAGCCAACCTCAAGCCGAGTGGTGTACATCACACGTAAGTTGCTCTAGTTTCAGGAGCTCCCAAAGGTACGCACCTGACGGCCACGCAAGGGCCACACGGGCCACACCCTTCGGCCCTTGCGACGCCGTTCCCCACCGGGCGCCCGGACAGCGAGGACCGCACATGCCTCCGCGCGTACAGCCACCTGACGTCAACGAACCGCTGGGTCCGCTCCCCCGCGAGTTCGCCGCCATCATGCGGCCCGAGATCCCCGGCCTGATCAAGGAGATCCGGGTCGAGGTCACCCGCGCGTATCCCGAGTACGCCCAGCTCCTCAACGGCCCGAGCGGGGCGGCGATCCGCCAGGGTGTCGAGCACGCCCTGTCGGCCTTCGTCGACCGGGTCGCCGACCCCGCCGCGTCCTCCATCGCCCGCGACGAGCTGCTCCGCAAGTTCGGCCGCGTCGAGGCCTACGAGGGCCGCGACCTGGAGACCCTCCAGAGCGCCTACCGGCTCGGCGCCCGGGTCGCCCTGCGCCGCGCCAAGACGATCGGCCGCCGCTTCGACCTGTCCCCCACCCTCCTCCTCACCTTCGCCGACGCGCTCTTCGCGTACATCGACGAACTGGGAGCGCTCTCACGCGAGGGCTATCTGGAGGTTCAGGCGAAGTCCGGATCGGCACTGGAAACGCTCCGAAGACGCTTGCTCCACCTCCTCCTCGCCGGCACCCCGCTCACCCACGCGACGATCAACGAGCTGTGCGATCAGGCCAGTTGGCCGCTCCCCGAGCAGGCCACCCTCATCGCCCTGCGCACCCCGGCGCCCGACGCCATCCAGGCGGACCTGGACATCGATGTCCTCGCCGACCTGGGCGCCCCGCAGCCTCATCTTCTGGTCCCCGGCCCGCTCACCCCCGAGCGCCGCGCGATGCTGGAGTCCGCGACCTACGGCACGCCGATCGCCATCGGCCTCCCGCTGCCCACCGCACAGGCCGCCGACTCGCTCCGCTGGGCCCGCCGCACGCTCCAGCTCGTCGACGACGACATCGTTGCCGACGCCCCGGTCCTCGACACCGCCGACCATCTCGTGACCCTGTGGCTGCTCTCCGACCCGGCCCTCGTCACCGAGATCGCCACCCGCGAACTGGCCCCGCTCGACAAGTCCTCCGGCACCCGCCGCGCCCGCCTCGTGGAGACCCTCCACGCCTGGCTGACCACACGCGGCACCGCCGAGCAGGTGGGCGACACCCTCGGCGTCCACGCCCAGACGGTCCGCTACCGCCTGCGCAACCTGGAGGCCCACTTCAACGGCCAACTCGACGACCCGGACCGCCGGTTCGCCATGGAGGCGGCACTGCGAGCACTCCACCTCCATGACGGCGGCGTCACCCGCTGACCTGCCCCGCGACGAACACGCGGAACACCCCCGGCGCGAGGCCGTCGTCACGACGGGCTCGATGCGCCGGCCGTGACCTCCCCCGCGTCACTGTCCGACCGTGGCTCCGGCCGAGACGGGTGGGACTTGGGCGTTCTGGCGCGGGGCCCCTGAAGCACGTACGTCAAAAGGAAGCCGAGCCCGACGACGACCGCGCCGCCGACCGCGTCGAGGACCCAGTGGTTGCCCGTCGCGACGATCGCGGACACCGTGAACAGCGGGTGGAGGAGGGCGAGCGCCTTCAGCCACCACTGGCGGGCCAGGATCGCGACGACGATGCCGCACCACAGGGACCAGCCGAAGTGCAGGGACGGCATCGCGGCGTACTGGTTGGTGAGCTGGGTGAGGGTGCCGTAGTCCGGCTTGGTGAAGTCCTGGACGCCGTGGACCGTGTCGATGAAGCCGAGGCCCGGCATCAGGCGCGGCGGGGCGAGCGGGTAGGCCCAGAAGCCGATCAGTGCGAGGAGTGTCGCGAAGCCGAGCGCGGCGCGGCCCCAGCGGTACTCGGCGGGGCGGCGCACGTACATGAAGCCGAGGACCGCGAGCGGGACGATGAAGTGGAAGGTCGTGTAGTAGAAGTTGAAGAAGTCCTTCAGCCAGGGGAGTTGGGTGGCGACCGTGTGGTTGATCGCGTGCTCGACGTCGAGGCCGAGGAACCTCTCGACGGTGTGGACCTGGTCGCCGTGCGCCTCGGCGGTCGCGCGGCCGCCGGAGATCGTGCCGCCCGTCGCGGCGAGGCGGACCTGCTGGTAGGCGGAGTAGCCGACGCGGATCAGGATGAGTTCGAGGATGAGGTTCGGGCGGTCCACGACCCGGCGCAGGAACGGCAGGAGCGGGACGTGCTTCCAGCGGGCGGGGGCCTGGGGCGCGTACGTGGCGGGGATCGGGGTCGCGTACAGGGGTGAGGTGCGCGGGAGGAAGGGGACCGCGACGGCCGCGGCGAGGGCGGCGATGAGGACGACATTGTCCCGGACGGGCTCCAGGAACGTCATGTTCGGCAGCATCATCGTCGCGGGCAGCGTGAGCGCGAGGACGACGAGGACCGGCCACATGTAGCGGTCGGAGGCGCGCTTGCCGACGCGGCCGACGACGGCGAGCAGCACCCACAGGAGCTGGTGCTGCCAGGTGGTCGGCGAGACGGCGACGGCGACGCAGCCGGTGACGGCGACCGCGAGGAGGAGCTGGCCGTCGCGGGCGTGGCGGACGGCGCGGCGCAGGCCGAGGACGGTGACGGCGGCGCCGAGCGCGAGGAAGAGGGCGATCTCGCCGGGGCCTTCGAGGCCGAGGCGGAGCAGCATGCCGTGCAGGGACTGGTTCGCGGTGGCGGCCGGGTCGGCGGCGAGTCCGGCGCCGGCGAGGTGGTGGATCCAGTACGTCCAGGAGTCCTGCGGCATGACGGCCCAGGCGAGGAGCGTGGCCGCGCCGAAGGTGCCGAGGGCGGTCGTGGCGGCCTGCCGGCGGCCGGTGAACCAGAGCAGCGGGGCGAAGAGGAGGACGGTCGGCTGGAGCGCGGCGGCGGCGCCGATGAGGAGACCGGAGGCCTTCTCGCCGGGGACGACGAAGCAGCCGAGCAGCACGAGGAGAACCGGGATGATGCTGGTCTGGCCGGTGGTGAAGGTGTTGCGGACCGGCAGGGACAGCATGAGGAGACTGATCGCGACGGGGGCCGCGAGCAGGGAGGTGCGGCGGGCGACCGGCTGCGGGAGGGCGCGGGCGGCGATCAGCCCGAGCGCGACGACGAGCGCGAGGGAGCCGAAGGTCCAGCCCCAGCCGAGCGCCTGCTCGGCGGCGACGGAGAAGGGTCTGAGGACGAGCCCGGAGAACGGGGTGCCGGTGAAGCGGTCGGTGCCGCCGGCGCCTTCGTAGAGGGAGCCGCTGACGTGCAGGACGCCCTCGGGGCCGATCCAGGTCTCCAGGTCGGTGAGGCGTTCGCCGCGCGGGGTGGACAGGACGGCGACGAGCTGGCGGGTCGCGAGAAGTGCGGCGAGCAACCAGAGGAGGGCGCGGGCGGCGGTCAGCCGGCCGGTGCCGTCGCCGATGCCGGTGGAGAGGGCGGCGGCGGTGGCGCCGGGTCTGCCGAGGGGGCCGGGTGTGCTCCGGGGGCCTGGGGAGCCGGGTGCGCCGCCCGCCGGTCCCGTCCCGCGCTCTGTGACCCGTCGTTCTGCCCGCTCCGCGTTCGCCACGTGCCGTCGGCCTCCAGCCGCCTGTCCCGGCACCCGCGCACGGCGAGTGCCCGCTCCGTCCTTGAATCCTCCTCCGTGGACCTTTTGGCGTCCTCTTCAGAGGTTCGCACCGTCCCGTACCGAAGGACGCGGGCACGCCCCGGTTCACCTGACTTCGGCCTGGTTACGGCCGGAAGGCGACACGACGGGCCCCGGTCCATGGCGTGCGGATCACGTGTTGATTGCGTGCTACATGGATCGGTTCCGCGACAAACCTCACAGGAGACCTGATCGCGAAGGCGCGCCCGCTCCCGCGTTTTCCCAGGCCAGGCCGGACATCACCACGGAGCGCTGCGGAGCGAACACTACCCGTTACCGCCCGGTGCGCCCCTATCGTCCCTTCAGGGCCGTTCCGCGTGAACGGCCTTTGCCCTTGTCCCCCACGAAAGGCAGGCGAGCGAGACCTTGTCGTCCACCCTCTCCGTCGCCCCCAGTACCAGCAGGTCCGGAGCCTCCTCGGCCCCGGACCGCCGCACCACCGCCGAGCAGCAAGACGTCACCGTCACCGACCCGTCCCTCGTCAAGCGGGCGGTCAAGGCGGCAGCGCTCGGCAACGCGATGGAGTGGTTCGACTTCGGCGTCTACGGCTACCTGACCGCGACCCTGGGGCACGTCTTCTTCCCGACGGCGTCCAGCACCGCGCAGGTCCTGTCCACGCTCGGCACCTTCGCCGCGGCCTTCCTGGTCCGCCCCATCGGCGGCGCCTTCTTCGGCCCGCTCGGCGACCGCATCGGCCGCCAGAAGGTCCTCGCCATCACCATGATCATGATGGCGGCGGGCACCTTCGCGATCGGCCTGATCCCCTCCTACAACACCATCGGTGTGTGGGCGCCCGTGCTGCTGATCATGGCGCGCATGGTGCAGGGCTTCTCGACGGGCGGTGAGTACGGCGGCGCGTGCACGTTCATCGCCGAGTACGCGCCCGACAAGCGCCGCGGCTTCTTCGGCTCGTTCCTCGAGTTCGGCACGCTCATCGGCTACGTCGCCGGTGCGGGCCTCGCCACCGCCCTGACGACGCTGATGTCCTCCGGCGACCTGTACGGCTGGGGCTGGCGCATCCCGTTCCTCATCGCCGGCCCGATCGGTCTGGTCGGCCTGTACGTGCGGATGAAGCTGGAGGAGACCCCGGCCTTCCAGAAGCTCGCGGAGGAGGCCGAGGCCAAGCAGAAGGCGCAGCCCAAGCCGAAGCTGCGCGAGATGTTCGTCGGCAAGGGCGCGGGCAGCGCCATGATGCTCTGCATCGCACTGGTCCTCGTCTTCAACGTCACCGACTACATGCTGCTGTCGTACATGCCGACCTTCCTCAGCGAGGAGATGGGCTACGACGCGACGCACGGCACGCTGATCCTCATCGGCGTGATGGTCCTGATGATGTGCGTGCAGATCCCGATGGGCGCCGCCAACGACCGCTTCGGCCACCGCAAGGTCATCGGCGCGGCCTGCGCCGGCTTCGTCCTGCTGTCCGTCCCGGCCGTCCTGCTGATCCGCGCCGGTTCGACCTGGTCCATCGCCCTGGGCCTCGCTGCGCTGGGCCTGCTCCTGGTCGGCTTCACGTCCTCGATGCCGTCGGCGCTCCCGGCCCTCTTCCCGACGAAGGTCCGCTACGGCTCCCTGTCCGTCGGCTTCAACCTCTCCGTGTCCCTGTTCGGCGGCACGACCCCGCTGGTGGCCGCCGCGCTCATCGCGGCCACGGGGAACCTGATGATCCCGGCGTACTACATGATGGCGGCGGCCGTCATCGGCGGCATCGCGGCCTGGCGCATGCGCGAGAGCGCGGGCAAGCCGCTGCCGGGTTCCGCTCCGGCGGTCTGATCTTTGCCGGGGCGGTGCGCCCCCTAGGGGCGCGGGGAACTGCGCGAGCAACCCGCGAAAAGCCGCGGACGCATCTGCTCATGAACCACGCAGACGCGTCCGCGGCTTTTCGAGCAACAGCCCCGTAACGACGGGAACCCGGCCGGACGATCACCCCGTCCGAACGGACATGCAGACCAACCGGGCCCGGGCCGCGCTGATCATCGTGGCCGCACTACTGTTCCAGCTCCTCGCGGTGAGCGTCCCCGCCAACGCGTGCGGCTGCGGAGCCATGGTGCCGCGCAGCCAGGGCCAGATCTCCGTGGACGACGAGACATCGGTGCTGCGCTGGGACGGCCGCACGGAGCAGATCGTGATGCGGCTCGCGGTGCACGGCAGCGCCCACGACGCCGCCTGGATCATGCCCGTCCCACACCGGGCGACCGTGAAGCTCGGCGACGTGGACCTGTTCACCGACCTGTCCGTGGCGACCGCCCCCGAGGTCCGCACCCGGCACTACTTCTGGCCCCGCGCCGGCGACTGGCCCTTCGACGGCGGAGCCGGAGACGGCGCCGCCGCCACCCCGTCCGCCGCCGGTTCCGGCGTCGGTGTCGTGGGCCGCGAGCGCCTCGGCCCCTTCGACGTCGCCCGGCTCACCGCCACCGACCCGGACGCGCTGGCCGACTGGCTGCACGACAACGGCTTCGAGCTGCCCGCCCGCCTCGACCGCGCCCTGCGCCCCTACGTCGACCAGGGCTGGGAGTACGTGGCGGTCCGCCTCGCCCCGGCCACCGCCGACCATCTCCCGATGACCGGCAGCCTCGACCCGCTGCATCTGACCTTCGCCAGCGAACGCCCCGTCTATCCCATGCGGCTGTCCCGCCTGGCCCGCACCGAGCAGCACCTCAACCTGTACGTGCTGGCCGCCCACCGGATGGAGCCCCGCTCGGCGATCGGCGGAGCCGCACCCCGGATGACGTTCGCGGGGAAGGTCACGAACACCTACGGCCCGCTCGCCGAGTTCGCGACCGGCACCCCGTACCTGACCGCGTACACCCAGGACTTCCCGACGCCGTCCACGATCGACGGCGACCACGAACTGCGCCGCTCCGCGCACGACACCGCGTACCGGCAGGTGAAGTACGAGGACGAGCTGCTGACCGTGGGGCCGGACATCCCGGTCTGGCTGCTGACCGTGCTCGGCGCGTTCGCGGCGGTGGCGACGACGGTGATCCTGCTCGTGGTCCGGGCCCGGCGCCGGCGACCCGTCGTGCCGCCTGCCCCCGTCCAGGCGCCGCCGCCCCTACGCTGACGGACATGACGACAGACTCCCCGGCAGCCCGCCAGCCCGATGTCGCAACCGCTGTCGACGCCTACTTCAGCGAACTCCTCGCCCCGGCCGACGAGGTGCTCGCCGCGGCCCTCGCCGACAGCGAGGCCGCCGGCCTCCCCCGGATCAACGTCTCGGCCACCAACGGAAAGCTCCTGCACCTGCTGGCCCTCACCCAGGGCGCCCGGCGCATCCTGGAGATCGGCACGCTCGGCGGCTACAGCACCATCTGGCTGGCCCGCGCGCTGCCCGCCGACGGTGCGCTGATCACCCTGGAGTACAGCGCGAAGCACGCGGAGGTGGCGCGGACCAACCTGGCCCGCGCCGGCTTCGACAAGACGGTCGAGGTGCGGGTCGGCGCGGCGCTCGACTCGCTGCCGGTCCTCGCCGGCGAGGGCCAGGTCTTCGACCTGGTCTTCATCGACGCGGACAAGGCCAACAACCCGAACTACCTGGAGTGGGCGGTGAAGCTGACCCGCCCCGGCAGCCTGATCGTCGTCGACAACGTCGTGCGCGGCGGCCGCGTCGTCGACCCGGACGACACGGAGCCGGACATCACCGGCACCCGCGCCGCCCTCAAGTTCCTCTCCGAGCACCCGAAGCTGGACGCGACCGCGATCCAGACGGTCGGCGTGAAGGGCTACGACGGCTTCGCGCTGGCCCGCGTGAAGGACTGACACCCGCTCAGTTCTCCTGGTAGAAGCCCACGTTGACGCTGCGCGGCCCGCTCCGGTCGAGGACGACGATCTCGCCGGACGCGCCGCGCGGCAGCTCGACGACCCCGCCGTACGGGACGGGCTGCCCGGGCCCCTGCGGGCTGCCGAACCGCACCCGCACCTCCGACGCCGGGTCGTCCTGCGAGCCGCGCAGCCAGCCCATGCTCCACTCGCCGCCGGGCCCGCACCGGAACTCCAGGTGCACCCGCGACACGAACAGCCAGTCGTCCGGCGTCACGAGCCGGCACTGGGCGGCGTCCCGCCCCACGCGCAGCACGGCGCCCGCCACACTGTCCGCCTCGGCCATCACCATGCCGGCCGTGGCCCCCGCGTCCTCGCCACCCACCGTGGCCATGGTCAGTTCGAGCACCGCACTCCCCCAAGCGTTCCGCGCTGTTCCTCCCGGCCTGCTGTTCGGCCGGGACGCCGCGCATCATAGGACGCCGGAGCCGCCTCTGGGACACTGAACCCATGACCGAACGCAAACCACCCGGCGTCAGCTTCGAGTCATTCGTCGACAAGCAGATCCGTGACGCGGAGCGTCGCGGCGACTTCTCCTCGCTGCCCGGCGCCGGCAAGCCGCTCGACACCTCGCCCGACACCCTCTACGACGAGAACTGGTGGGTGAAGCAGAAGCTCGCCCGCGAGGGCTTCTCCGTGCTCCCACCCTCCCTGGAACTGCGCAAGGAGGCCGAGGACACGCTGGCGGCGATCACGTCGGCGCCCTCGGAACGGATCGTCCGCGCGCGGATGAAGGAACTCAACGACAAGATCCGCGACATGATGTTCAAACCGCCGCCCGGCCCGCCCCTCGGCCTGAAGCCCTACGACGTGGACGAGATCGTGGAGCGCTGGCGGCAGGCCCGTGGGTGACGCCTACTTGGTCGGCGCCTGAGCCCAGTGCACGGCCACCCGTTCCCTTGTGTTCGCGTTTCGGCCCCTGCCGACGCTACGTGCCACGCTCACACGGCCAACGAACAGCGCAAGGAAATCGCGCCGTGCGGAAACGTCCCAGCCGGCCCAGGTCGACTCCGGGCCAAGAGGGTCCCCCTCCAGCGCTGTCCACTCCGGCGGGATGGACCCTGTGTCGGCCTCAGCGGTTCCCAGCTCTTCCACGCGCCCGGCCGTACGCGCCTCATGTGCTGTCAACCGTTCCACGGATTCACGGAACATCTGGTCACCCACGGCACCCGCGTACAGCCCTGCCTGCCGGTCGACGTACAGCGTGCGGAGCGCTTCTCGTACGTGCTCCAACTCTGTGCGTGCGGCAGCCAGTTCTTCCAGCCGTTCGCTCGTTTCCGCCTGAGCTGCGAACCGGCGCGCCGCTTCGGCGAACCATTCCTGGTCCTCGGGGTCCGCCGGGTCCAGCGCAGTCAGGCGCGACCACACCGTACGGGCCACCACGTCATCGGCAGCATCCATGTTGATGGCCAGCCCGCCATGCCCCGGCACTGCACCGGACTGCGCACGGTTGCAGCGGTAGAGCTGCTTACCGTTGCGCTTGTCCGTGACCATGGAACTGCCGCAGACGCCACAGAAGAGCATTCCGGCGCCTCCTAGCAGCGAGGGAACCGACCGACCACGCTGGCGACCCACGTGGGGTGTGCGGCCGTCGAGCACGTCTTGAAGGCGCCACCAGTCGTCAGCGGGCACGATCCCTTCATGCGCCACCAGCGGGGCTCCCGAGTCGTCGCGCAGGACGGCGCGTTTGGTTCCCTGGCGCTCAGCCGCATAACCAGCCAGGCGGGGATCACGCAGGATGCGCAGCACGGTGGAAGACACCCACGTCGTACGCTCCAGCGGAACGCTCACGCCCCTGTCCCGACGGGCGGTCACCCGCGCCGCCATGTGCGCCGCTTTGGTCGGCACGCCTTCGCCGTTCAGCCTCCGGGCGATGGCCGATGCCGCCATACCACCGAGCGCCCAAGAGACCATGTCGCGTACGTGAGGAGCCTCAGCGGGATCCGGGACCAGCTTGACCACCACCAGTTCCCCCCGCGGTTCCCGCGTCGACTCGAAGCCGTACGGAGCCATGCCGGACACATGGGAGCCCGCAGCGCGCAGTGTCTCTTTCGTCGCCGTGACGTACGCCGACTTCATGTCGGACTCTTGCTGAGCCAGCGCAGCGATCAGGCCGAAGATCGCTACCCCCGTGGGAGTGGAGGTGTCCAGGTACGGTTCCTCGACGCTGACAAGCAGCACGCCGTGTTCGGCCAGCTCCTCGTTGATGAGCATGGCCTCAAGGGCACCCTGTCGCGTGAGGCGGGACAGCGAGAACACGACCACTGCGTCTACGTGCCCGGCGCGAACGGCGGACATCATCTCCTCGAACTCCGGCCGGACGACCTTGGGGTCCCAGCCGGATGTGCCGACGTCGGCGAAGTGACCCGCGTTGTCCCACCCCTTGGCCGTGATCAACGCCTCGCACTTGGTCCGCTGCGCTTCGGGAGACGACGCGGAGTCGTCCTCACGCTTCCTTGACTGCCGGATGTAGGACACTGCGCGCACACGGTCCAGATCAGGGGTCCAGTCGAGGCCCCGTTTGACGAGAGGTGTCATGTGCCTAGCGTAGTAAAAATCAATGTCCTGACCGTCCCGGCCGAGCAGCGCGAGGTCCTCGAGAAGCGCTTCGCGTCGCGCGCCGGCACCGTCGAGAACTCCGACGGCTTCGAGTGGTTCGAGCTGCTGCGCCCCATCGAGGGCACCGACGACTACCTCGTGTACACGCGCTGGCGTGACGAGGAGTCGTTCCAGGCCTGGATGGAGGGCCCGATGAAGTCCGCCCACCAGGGCGGCGGCGAACGCCCGAAGCCCGCCGCGTCCGGCTCCACGGTGTGGTCCTTCGAGGTCGTCCAGCAGGCGGCACCGAAGACCGCGTAGCGGACGCAAGCACCCCCCGTCAGCCGTCCAGAGGTCGGATTCGGTCAAGGTCCATCTCGCATGCATGACAAGCCCCTGGCATCGCCACGATCTTCTCCATGGGATCTTCGGGGGCGAACAAGACTCGTTTCGGTGGGCTGGGCAAATGGTGGGGGGTGCTTGCGGGCGCATTATTGATCGCAGCCTGGATCAATTCCGCCGCCGGCCCAGCGGCTGTGGCGACTCTGTCCGCCGCCGTACTCATCTGGTGCTTCTTCCAGGCACCTGTGAGTTGCGGCGCACCCGTCCGCGGGCGGACCGACGGTTGTCGCAACAACGCGGCCGGCCTGCTGCTGGGATGCCACATCCGCCAGCACCGCTGGCAGAAGCTGAAGATGCTGATTCTGCGCCGACAGGTGCGAACCTTCTGCGCTGGTCTCTTTTCTGACGGCAAAGCGGTCATCGTGACCTTGGCCGGATTAGGCAGCTTCGTTTCGGGCCTGGTGGCCTTGGTTCCCGGCGTCATTGTCAAGTGACGGCAGAACCGCCTGAATCGGTCTCGCCCCACCTCGTATCGAACCTCTGAGGGCTGTCCCGCGAGGCGACCCCGGCCCGCGCCGGCCGACCTCGCCGGCCTGACCGCCCCGTTGCGCACCCTCCGTCGACGGTCTCCCCGACACGGTGCGGGGGAGACCTAGCCGCTCGTCTCCGACTCCAGCATGGCCCGCGTCGGCGCGTCGTACGCGCCCGGCGTGCGGGTCTGGATGC
Source organism: Streptomyces sp. NPDC059524 (assembly GCF_042749255.1). NCBI lineage: Bacteria > Bacillati > Actinomycetota > Actinomycetes > Kitasatosporales > Streptomycetaceae > Streptomyces > Streptomyces sp. NPDC059524. Next base: position 32,834 of record NZ_JBHYTK010000033.1, read on the forward strand.
CGCGGGCGACCTGGTAGCGGCGCACGGCCCACTCCGTCGGGCTGTTGTAGTTGCCGTTCGCCTCGCCCGTGTAGAGGTTGAGCTCGCGGAGGCGGCGCTGGAGTTCGGCGACCTCCGGGCCGCGGTCGCCGCGGCTCAGGGTGCCGGAGCCGGCGCCCCACTCCTCCCGCTCGGAGCGGGAGGGGCTCGGCGCGGTACTGGTCCGCTCCTCGCTCGGGGTGGGGCTCGCGCTGGTGCGGCTCGGGGTCGGTGACGGCGACGCCGAGGCGCTGACCGAGGCCGACGCGGAGGCGGAGGCGGAGGCCGAGGCGGACGGCGCGGAGGACTCCAGGGAGGGCGCCCTCGAGGTCGTACCGGGAGCGGACGAGGCGACCAGGTCCGACGGATGCGTGTCGTCCGCCGTGACCTTCGAGGAGTCGCCACCCGAGGTGACCAGGACCGTGACGAGCGCCGCGACGCTCAGTACGCCCGCCACAGCTGCGAGCAGCGCCACGGGTGCCTTGCGGCGCTGCGGTTCCTCCGGCTCCGGATCGTCGCGCTCGGCGTCCGGCGCCGCGCGCTGCGGCGGCAGCGGCGCGGGCGTGTACGGGAGCGAGGCGCGCGGCGGCGCGGGCTCCTCCGGCTCGGGCAGCGTGACGTACGGGCGCACCCGCAGCGGGCCGAATCCCTCCGCCTCCCCCAGGTCCTGCCCCGGGTCGGTGCCCGGGTGGTTCGTCTCTTCGTGGTCGTTGCCGAACTGGTCGCTCACCGTGCTGTTCCCCATCCCCTGAGCGTTGTCCGCATTATGCAGACCGTATGAAGAACGTGTGGTGTCGGTCCGGGGAAAACGGACACCTCACCCTGGACTCAACAGGCCAAAACGGCACACAGCCACCAGGATGGAGGGGTCAGCTCTCCGGCCGGTCCGAGCCGAAGGGCCCGTGGAGGTGGCCATGAGCACCCAGGACAGCGGCACTCAGGACGGTGGTACTCGGGACGGCGGCGGCGCGGCGGGCAGGGCCCGTACGCACGCGGCCCTGCCGGACGACACGGCGAAGAGCGGCAGCGTCCTGGTGTCCATCGGCGCGCTGCTGCTCGGGATGCTGCTCGCCGCGCTCGACCAGACGATCGTCTCCACGGCCCTGCCCACCATCGTCAGCGACCTCGGCGGCCTCGACCACCTGTCCTGGGTGGTCACCGCGTACATGCTGGCGTCGACGGCCGCGACCCCGCTGTGGGGCAAGCTCGGCGACCAGTACGGGCGCAAGAAGCTCTTCCAGATCGCGATCGTGATCTTCCTGATCGGTTCGGCGCTGTGCGGCGTCGCGCAGAACATGCCGCAGCTCATCGGCTTCCGGGCGCTCCAGGGTCTGGGCGGCGGCGGCCTGATGGTGCTGTCGATGGCGATCGTCGGCGACATCGTCTCCCCGCGCGAACGCGGCAAGTACCAGGGCCTGTTCGGCGCGGTCTTCGGTGCGACGAGCGTGCTCGGCCCGCTGCTGGGCGGACTGTTCACGGAGCATCTGAGCTGGCGCTGGGTGTTCTACGTGAACCTGCCGATCGGGGTGGTCGCGCTCGCCGTGATCGCCGCCGCGCTCCACATCCCGGTCCGCGCCCGCAAGCACCGCATCGACTACCTCGGCACCTTCCTCATCGCGTCCGTCGCGACCTGCCTCGTGCTCGTCGCCTCGCTCGGCGGCACCACCTGGGACTGGGACTCGGCGCAGATCATCGGCCTCGCCGTACTGGGCGTGCTGCTCGCGGTCGTGTTCGTGTTCGTCGAGTTCCGGGCGGCGGAGCCGGTGCTGCCGATGAAGCTGTTCCGGGTGCGGACGTTCACGCTGTCCGCCGTGATCAGTTTCGTGGTGGGCTTCGCGATGTTCGGCGCGATGACGTACCTGCCGACGTTCCTCCAGGTCGTGCACGGGGTGTCGCCGACCATGTCGGGCGTGCACATGCTGCCGATGGTGTTCGGGCTGCTGATCGCGTCCACCGGGTCCGGGCAGATCGTCAGCCGCACCGGCCGCTGGAAGGTCTTCCCCGTCGTCGGCACCGCCGTCACCGCGCTCGGCCTGCTGCTCCTGCACAACCTCGACGAGAACAGCTCGACCCTGGAGATGAGCGGCTACTTCCTCGTCTTCGGCTTCGGGCTCGGCCTCGTCATGCAGGTGCTCGTCCTGATCGTGCAGAACGCGGTCCCGTACGAGGATCTGGGCGTCGCCACCTCGGGCGCGACGTTCTTCCGCTCCATCGGCGCCTCGTTCGGCGTCGCGATCTTCGGCACGATCTTCACCAACCGGCTCGCCACGAAGCTCACCGACGCCCTGGCCGGGCAGCAGCTGCCGCCGGGCGTCAGCCCGGAGTCGCTCGGCGCGGACCCGCGCGGCATCGCCGGCCTGCCGCCCGCGCTCCAGCCGCAGGTGCTGCACGCCTACTCGTCGTCCATCACCGACGTCTTCCTGTACGCGGCGCCGGTCGCGCTGCTCGCGTTCGTCCTGTCCTGGTTCCTCCGCGAGGACAAGCTCCGCGCCTCGGTGACCGCCCCGGACACGACCGAGACCCTCGCCTCCAACCCCGTGGAGCGGTCCTCGTACGACGAGTGCGCGCGGGCCCTGTCGGCGCTCGGCACGCGGGAGGGGCGGCGGGCGATCTACGAGAAGATCACCGCCCGGGCGGGCGAGGACCTGCTGCCGGCGGCGGGCTGGCTGATCCTGCGCATCAACCGGTACGGCTGGGCCGAGCCGTCCGCGCTCGCCGAGCGCAGCCGGGTCCCGCTCGCGGTGATCATCGCGGCGGCCCGGCAGGTCGAGGAGCGGCGTCTCGCGCGGCGCGACGGGCTCGACCTGGTGCTGACCGAGGAGGGCCGCGAGGTCGCGCGGCGGCTGGCGAAGGCCCGCGAGGAGTCCCTCGCGGAGCTGCTCGGCGACTGGTGGGGGCCCGACCGGCCGACCGACCTCAACCAGCTCGTCGCCGAGCTCAACACGGAGATGTGCGGATCGGACGCGGAGCGGCCGCACGACGGGAGGCCGGAGCGCGGACGGGCGGGCCTGCCCGCCTGAGCCCTACCTCTCCGTCTTCCGGAGGTCCTTGCTGAACCAGTGCTCGGCGTAGAGGGCGTCGTTGAACGCCTCGGTCTCCTCGTACCCGAGCCGGGCGTACAGGGCGCGGGCCTCCACGAGGTCGGTCCGGGTGTCGAGCCGGATCAGCTCGGCGCCCAGCTCGCGGGCCGCGTCCTCGGCGGCGGCCACGAGGCGGGCCGCGCCGCCGGTGCCGCGCAGGTCCGCCCGAACGTAGACCCGGGTGAGCTCGGCCGTGCCGGCGTCGGCGAGCCACACCCCGGCCATTCCGGCGGGCTCGCCCCGGTACCGGCCCACGAGGAGCCGGCCCTTCGGCGGCGTCAGATGATCGCCCGGGTCGGCGGCGATCTCCCGCTCCAGCTCGTCGGCGTCCGTGTCGCGGCCCTCGTACCGCTGGTACCAGCGGTCGCTCACCTCGGTGTAGTACGCGCGCCAGAGCGCGGCGGCGTCGGGCGAGTCATGGGGCTCGGCGGCAATGGTCCAGGCGGCTTCAGGCATCCCTGATGATGTTCCGCCCCGGGGGTCCCCCCGCAACCGGTTATCGCGGCCCCGGCACCGAGCACCCGGGTCAGTCCAGGCAGAACTCGTTGCCCTCGATGTCCTGCATCGTCAGGCACGACTCGTTCTCCTCGTCGGCCAGCTGCAGCAGCACCCGCGTCGCGCCGAGCTTCTCCAGACGGGCCTCCTCGGCCAGGATCACGGCGAGCCGCTCCTCTCCGACGAGCCCCTTGCCGACCCGTACGTCGAGGTGCACGCGGTTCTTGACGACCTTGCCCTCCGGGACGCGCTGGAAGTACATGCGCGGGCCCTGGCCGGTGGGGTCGGAGGCCGCGGCCCAGGAGCCGTCCCCGTCCTCGTCGACCGTCGGCACGTACCCCATCACCTCGCACCAGAAGCGGGCGACCCGCGCCGGGTCGGCGCAGTCGAAGGTGACCTGGATTTCCTTGATCGACGTCATCGGGCCATCGTAGGAGCGGTCCCCGCGGCCCGACACCCTATTTTTTCGACGGGCCCGATCACGGTCAGCGCGCCCCGGACGAGCAGTCCGGTCGTGAGGCCGTCCACGGTGCGCAGCCCGTCCCGCCGTCCGGCCGGACGGTGCGCAGCCCGTCCCGCCGTCCGGCCGCGAGGGCCCGCTCGGTCACCACGGCCGTGTCCGGGACGGGAACCATGGTCAGGGCGGCGAGCAGCCCGGTCGCCGCGAGCAGCTGTACGAACATGGCGCCCGGCCGCCGCGTCCCGGGCCGCGCTCAGCCCACGTGCAGCAGGATCTCCCCGTCGGCCGCCGCCTCGACGCGCACGGAGGTCAGGTCGTCGACCTGGACGGTGGGGCCGTACTCGGCGGCCCGGGGCCCGATCCCGACGACCCGCATGCCGGCGGCGAGGCCCGCCGCGATGCCCGCGCCGGAGTCCTCGAAGACGACGCAGTCGGCGGGGTCGACGCCCAGTTCGGCGGCGCCCTTGAGGAAGCCCTCGGGGTCGGGCTTGCTGGCGCCCACGTTCTCGGCGGTCACCCGGACCGTCGGGTAGGGCAGCCCCGCGGCGGCCATCCGCCCGGTCGACAGGGGGACGTCGGCCGAGGTGACCAGGGCGTGCGGGAGGCCGCCGGTGATCAGCGCGTCGAGGAACGCGGCCGCGCCCGGCACGGGCACGACGCCGTCCATGTCGGCGGTCTCCTCGGCGAGCATGCGGGCGTTGTCCGCGTGGTTCTCGGCCATGGGGCGGTCGGGCAGCAGCAGCGCCATCGAGGCGTAGCCCTGGCGGCCGTGCACGACCCGCATGACCTGGTCGGGGTCGAGCCCGTGACCGGCGGCCCAGCGCAGCCAGCAGCGTTCGACGACGGCATCGGAGTTGACGAGGGTGCCGTCCATGTCGAGCAGCAGGGCGCGTGCGGACAGAACGGTGGGCGTGGCCGTCATCGGGGGGCTCCAGGGAACGGAGGCGGGGGTGCGGGTCCAAAGCGGGCCCCGCCCGCCGGTCAGGGAGACGGGCGGGAACCACTTTGTTCCCCCACGGTACAAAGCGGGCCCGCAATATCCAAATCCGCCCCGAATGGAGCGCCGCCAGGGGTGCGGGGACCCGCCCGACCAGCCATGACGGCGCCCCGCCCGGCGCCGGAATCCCAACTGGCGGCAGGGCGGGCCTGATTGACCCCTTGTCGAACCATCAACTTGACGCGACCCTGTCACCCAACGGACGCCCACCCGCAACCCCACTCGGCCACCATCCGAACGACCAGCGTCCGAACGGCCCCCCACACCCAGGGAGTTCACATGCCCAGCCGCACCTTCTACGCGCGTCGACGCACGGCCCTGATCACCGCCGCGGCGGCCACCGCCGCCCTGACCGCCCTCACCGTCACCCCGGCGGACGCCTCCCCGCCCACCCCCGTCAGCGCCTCCACCGCCCGCGCCTACCTCTCCGAACTGACCGTCAAGGCCGAGGGATCGAGCGACGGCTACAGCCGCGACAAGTTCCCCCACTGGATCACCCAGTCCGGCACCTGCAACACCCGCGAGGTCGTCCTCAAGCGCGACGGCACGAACGTCGTCACGGACTCCAACTGCGCGGCCACCTCGGGGCGTTGGTACTCCGAGTACGACGGCGCCACCTGGACCGCCGCGTCGGACCTGGACATCGACCACGTCGTCCCGCTGTCCGAGGCCTGGAAGTCCGGCGCCAGCTCCTGGACGACGGCGCAGCGCCAGGGCTTCGCCAACGACCTGACCCGCCCCCAGCTCATCGCGGTCACCGACAACGTCAACCAGTCCAAGGGTGACCAGGACCCGGCCGAGTGGATGCCCTCGCGCACCGCGTACACGTGCACGTACCTGCGTATGTGGGTCCAGGTGAAGCACTACTACAACCTCACGGTCGACTCGGCGGAGAAGAGCGCGATCCAGTCCGGCCTCAGCGGCTGCTGACCCCTCCCGGGACGGAAACCCCGGAACCGCAGGGCCCGCCTCCGGCGTTCCAGTGCTACAAAGCGCGCGGGGAATGCCGGAGGACGAGCGGAGGCGATCACGTGGCGGGACTGCGCCTGGGCCCATTGCTGCGGTACGTGGACGAGGACACGGCGACGGTCTGGGTGGAGACGGCCCGGCCCGCCCTCGCCGAGGTCCGCTGCGCGGACGGCGCGGCGGGCAGCGCGCGCACGTTCCAGGTCGAGGGGCACCACTACGCCCTGATACCGGTCACCGGTCTCACCCCGGGCACCGAGACGGCGTACGAGGTGAGCGTCGACGGCCGCCGCGTGTGGCCCGAGCCGGACTCCCCCTTCCCCGCGAGCACCATCCGCACCCCGGACCACGGCGCCCCCGGCCCCGCCCCGTTCCGTGTCACGTTCGGCTCCTGCCGCTGGGCCGCGCCGCCCGCCGGAGGCCACGACCCGGCGGGCCCGGACGCCCTGGACACCCTCGCGGCGCACCTGGCCGCCGACCCCGGCGCCGACCGCCCCGACGTCCTCGTCCTGCTCGGCGACCAGGTCTACGCGGACGAGACGTCCCCCGCGACGCGCGCCTGGCTGGCCCGCCGCCGCGAACTCTCCGACCCGCCGGGAGCGCAGGTCGCGGACTACGAGGAGTACACGCACCTCTACTACGAATCCTGGCGCGACCCCGAGGTCCGCTGGCTGCTCTCCACCGTGCCCAGTTGCACGATCTTCGACGACCACGACCTGATCGACGACTGGAACACGAGCGCGGCCTGGCTCGCCGACATGCGCGCGACCCCGTGGTGGCGCGAGCGGCTGCTGAGCGGCCTGATGTCGTACTGGGTGTACCAGCACCTGGGGAACCTGACACCCGCCGAGCTCGCCGCCGACCCCTTGTACGAGGAGGTGCGCGCGACGCCGGACGGGACGAACGCCCTGCGCGCGTTCGCCGCGCGGGCCGACGCCGATCCGGCGCACGTCCGCTGGAGCTACCGGCGCGATTTCGGCCGCACCCGGCTGCTGATGGTCGACACCCGCGCCGCCCGCGTCCTGGACGAGCCGGAGCGGGCCATGCTCGACCCGGACGAGGCCCGCTGGCTGCGTGACCAGGCACTCGACACCGCGCGGGACTGCGACCACCTGCTCATCGGCACCTCCCTGCCGTGGCTGCTGCCGCATCTGATCCACGACGTGGAGCGGTGGAACGCGGCGCAGTGCGCGGGTGAACGCGGCCCGCGCCGGGCCCGGTTCGGGGAGTCCCTGCGGCGGCGGGCCGACCTGGAGCACTGGGCGGCGTTCCCGGACTCGTTCGACGCGCTGACGGAGCTGATAGCCGAGGCGGGTTCGGGGCCGGCCGCCCCGGCGACGGTCTGCGTCCTGTCCGGGGACGTGCACCACGCCTACGTCGCCGAGCCACGCTGGCCCGAGGACTTCCCCGCGGGCGTGCCGAGTTCCCGCGTCGTGCAGCTGACCTGCTCCCCCGTGCACAACTCGATCCCCGCCACGATCCGTCTGGGCTTCCGGCTGGGCTGGAGCCGGCCCGCGCGCGCCTTCGGCGAACGGCTCGCCCGGCGCCTTCGCCCGAGTGGATCCGGAATCGACTGGCGGCGCACGGGCGGCCCCTGGTTCGGGAACCAGTTGATGACGCTGACCCTGCGGGCACGGGACGCCGAGCTGACCCTCGATCAGGCGGACCCGCGGCGCGGGCTGACACGCGTCACCAAACGGAACCTGAACTGAGGCCTTCTGGAGCCGTGCCGGAGACGTCGGATTTGGCTAAATGTTGAACTTGCAAGTTCAAGTAAGGTTCCCCTAATCTCTGGGCTCCCCCAACATGAGGAGTCCCCACCATGACTGGACGTCTGAACAGCGCCCAGCCCTACGCCCTCGGCCTGTTCCGCATAGTCGTCGGCCTGCTCTTCGCCTGCCACGGCACCGCATCCCTCTTCGGCTACCCCGAGAGCCCGATGGGCGGAGCCGCTCCCGCCGTCGGCGCCTGGCCGGGCTGGTACGCCGGTGTCATCGAGGTCGTCTGCGGCGCCCTCGTCCTCGTCGGCCTCGGCACCCGCGCGGCCGCGTTCCTGGCCTCCGGCGCGATGGCCTACGCCTACTTCGACGTCCACCAGTCGATGGCCCTGTGGCCCATCGCCAACGGTGGCGACGCCGCCGCCCTGTTCTGCTGGGCGATGCTGCTCCTCGTCTTCACCGGCTCCGGCGCCCTCGGCCTGGACCGGCTGTTCGCGGCGCGCGGTGCGCGCACGTCCGGGGAGCAGAGCCCCGAGCGCGAGAAGGTCGCGGCCTGACCGCGCCCCGCACCACACGCACCACCCGCACGACGCGTCCGGACCTCAGCCCAGCGACGCGAACGGCACCGTGAAGCAGGCCACGCGGTGCCCCGCCCCGCCGGGCGCGTCGTGCAGCACCACCGATTCGGCCTCGCCCCGGCGCAGACCCCACGCCTTGTGCACGACGGCCCGGCCGTCGCCCGCCCGGTCGGTGGTGAAGTCCAGCCAGACCTCGTTCGCGGCGTCCGCCCGCCCGGGGTCCTCCTCGTGCCGGTAGTGGCCGCCCGCCGCCTCGGGATCGGCCCCGCACGGCTCCCGGTGGACGTGCGCCCCGTAGTCGTGGCCCGGCTCCAGCCCTTCGACGGCGAGCCGTACGGTCATGTCGCCCCGACCGCCCTCCTGTTCGACCTCGATCGACGCGCCCGGCGGCACGAGCCGGTCGTCGTAGGTGACCGCGGCCGACGGCACGAAGGCCGTGGGCGGCGCGAAGCGCCCCTCGACCCGCAGCCAGTACGCGTCCGACCCGCCGCCGCCCGGCGCACCGCCCGCGACGCCGGCGCCGCCCGTCGCGAGCACGGCCGCCGCGAGGACGCCGCTCACCATTCCTGTGACCATCACCGGTTCCTCCTCGTACCCCTGCACCCCCCGCGCCCCCTGGTCCGTTGGTACGGGACACCGGCCTTTGGCGCCCGGTCCGACACGGCGATCGAGTGAACGTGACGTGGGGAACATCTGTACCCCTTGCGTCACTTCAGCAACTCTTGAGGCGTACGCTGTACAGCTGTCATCAGCCGCTCCCAGCCCGGAGGAACGGTCGGAGGAACATCACAAGAACGGTCGTACGGGTCGACGTACGGGGAGTGGACACGCGGTGTTGGAGAGTGTGGGGTCGCTGACCGGCAGTCCCTGGATCTACGCGATCGTCGCCGTCTCGGTCCTCTGCGACGTCTTCCTGCCCGTGCTGCCGAGCGGTGTCCTCGTGATCACCGCGGCGACCGCCGCGGCGGCCGGCACCGGCGCGGCCACCGGGGAGGTCCCGCACGGGGTGCCCGACCTGCTGGCGCTCACGCTGAGCGCGGCGACCGCCTCCGTCCTCGGCGACCTCGTCGCCTACCGGCTGGCCTGGCGCGGCGGCGACCGCCTCGACCGGGCCATCGCCCGCTCCCGGCGACTGTCCACCGCGCAGGAACGTCTCGGCGGGGCGCTCGGCCGCTCCAGCGGCGGACTGCTCGTGATCATCGCCCGGTTCGCGCCCGCGGGCCGCTCGGTGGTCTCCTTCGCGGCCGGCACGGCGCACCGCCGGGTCCGCGAGTTCCTGCCCTGGTCGGCCCTGGCGGGTTTCGCCTGGGCCGCGTACAGCGTCGCGCTCGGCTACTTCGGGGCGCACTGGCTCGGCGCGGGCTGGATGTCCACGCTGGTCTCGCTGCTCGCCCTGGTGGGCGCGGGGTTCGTCGCCGCGTACGTGATGCGCCGCCCGGCCCCGGTGGCTCAGGAGGCCTGAGCCGCCTCGGCGGGTCTCGGGTGCGATCCGCGTACCTCCAGGCCGTCGAGCAGGGCGGCGGTGGCGCGGGCGATCTCGTCCACGGCCCGGTCGAACACCTCGCGGTTGTGCGCGGCCGGGGCCCGGAAGCCGGACACCTTGCGCACGTACTGGAGGGCTGCGGCCCTGATCTCGTCCTCGGTGGCCTCTTCGGGCTGGGCGGGCGGGCGGAGCGTCTTGATGCTGCGGCACATGTCTTCAGTCTGACGCGCCGAGCCACCCCTGTCAGACGTACACACGTTCGCGTGAACCGGGCCGAGTCACTCGCCTCACTAAATCGAACAGACGTACCATTGGCGGGTGGCAGCGAACGATGACTCCGCCCCCGACTTCGACTACCCGAGCGACCTCCTCGCCGGTCAGGAGGAGCTGCACCAGGTCCGGGCCGATCTCCAGGCCCTCCTCAAGCGGCTCCCCTGGTCCGTGGAGCCCCTCGACGCCGTGAGCGACACCCAGGGCTGGCGCAAGCTGGAGCGCCCGGCCTCTCCGGGCTGGACCGGCGACGAGCAGGCCGAGGTCGAGAAGCTCCGGCAGCGCGAGCTGGAGCTGGCCGTCTTCGTGACGTGCCACCGCTACTGGTCCGGCCTCAGCGGCACCGAGGCGGTCCGCGCCCGCGCCGCCCTCAAGCACCTCCACGAGCGCCCCGGCACGGACGAGCCCGGCTGACGCGCCCCGCCCCCGCCCTCGCCCTCGCTCCCGCCCGGGAATGACGAAAGCCCCCTCACCGGTCGTGGTGAGAGGGCTTCGTACGGGACGGACACGGTGGGCGCGGACGGTTTCGAACCGCCGACATCCTGCTTGTAAGGCAGGCGCTCTACCCCTGAGCTACGCACCCGGCAGCCTGGCGCTGTGACCAGGACGAGCCGACAGCCTACCCTGCCGACGCCCGTGCCCCGCAAACCCGTATCGGGCCGGGCCGCTGCGGGGGTTTACCCCACCGTGGATCCGGTGGCCGTCCGGATCCCGCCCGGACCGCTCCCCCCGTACGTTCATGACGGGCCGGACGCCGAGGCGGCCCGCACCAGCCGTCGCCCCAGGGGGAGTTCGCCATGACCGTCCGCCGTCCGCACCGCACCGCCCGCGTGCTCGCCGTCACCGCCGCCACCGCCGCCCTCGCGGCGGGCCTGACGGCCTGCGGTGCCGACGCCGGCGACGACACCCGGCCCGAGCACCGCTCCTTCGCCCTCCAGGGCCGCACCCTCACCGTCGACTCCGACGACTCCGCGCTCGAACTCGTCCCCGCGGACGGCGACGAGGTGAAGGTCACCCGGTGGTTCCAGGGCTCCACCGTGATCGGCTCCGACCCGCGGACCACCTGGCGCTGGGACGGCGACGAGGACCGGCTGACGCTGCGCCTCGACTGCTCCGGCTTCATCGCCGACTGCTCGTCCCGGCACCGCGTCGAGGTGCCGCGGGGCGTCGAGGTCGTCGTACGGACCGACGACGGCAGCGTGCGCGCCACCGGCTTCCGGCACGGCCTCGACATCACCTCGCAGGACGGCTCGGTCCGGATCGGCAACAGCTCCGGGCCGCTGCGGGTGCGCAGCGACGACGGCTCCGTGAAGGCCACCGGGATCGACGCCCGCCAGGTGTCCGTGCGCACCCAGGACGGCTCGGCGGACCTGGACCTGCGCACCGTGCCCGACCGGGTCGACGCCGTCAGCGACGACGGCTCGCTCGATGTCGCGCTGCCCGGATCGGCCGCGTACCGGGTGAGCTCGCACACGGACGACGGCTCGGTCCGGGTGTCCGTGCGGCGCGACGCCGACAGCGCGCACCGGGTCACGGTCCGCACCCAGGACGGAAAAGTCACCCTCCGAACCGCGAACTAACGGGGCCGTGTGTTCGTCATTAACCGGTGGGAGAATGAACACCGGTCAAGGCTGGCGACGGGCACAGGAGAGGTCAGAGGTTGGTGACGACGGCGACGACGAAGCGTCCCCGAGGGGTGCGTGGCCGTGTCGTTCAGCGCCGCGTCCCCGCGTCCCCCTGGCGGGACCTCCTCACTCTGACGCTGCTGCCGGTGCCGCTGCTGGCCGCCGCGGTCACCGCCTCGTTCCACGCGGGCGGTACGCGCCGCTGGTTCGGCGGCCGCTCGGAGAGCCAGCGGGCCGAGGCGCAGGCCGCCAAGGACGCGGCCGCCGCGGCGTTCTACGAGCTGGACACCGCCCAGCGCGACCTGCGGATCTCCATCGAGACCATCACGGCCGTCGACGACTCCCCCGCCGCCCGCCGCGCCGTCACCGACTTCCAGCAGCTCGGCGCCCGCATCGACGAGGCCAGCGGGCGGTACATCACCGCGGTCGACGCCCACGACCTCGACCGGGACGACCTGGAGGCCTCCGTCGCCGCGCGTGCCCGGGGCGAACTGGCGCGGGCGAAGGACGACTTGGTCCGGGTCAAGCAGGACCTCGACCGGTTCGCGCAGGGGCTCGGCCCGCTGCTCGGCAAGGCCGAGACCCAACTGGCCCGGCTCGCCCCCGCCGTGGAGCGCGCCCGCCAGGCCCTGCTCGCGGCGACGAACGCGCTGGACGCGGTCCGCCAGGCCGGGCTCAAGGCCGACGACCTCGCGGCCCGGCTCGCCGCCCTCGGCCCCGAGCTGACCAGGCTCAACCAGGGGGCCGGGCAGCACGGCGTGCCCGAGACCCTGGAGCGGGCCGAGCGGGTCGCCCGGGACGCCGAGGCGGTGCGCGCGGAGGCGCAGCGGCTGCCCGAGAAGGCCGCCGAGATCGACCGCAGACTCGTCTCGCTGCGCACCCGCGCCCAGGCCCTGACCACCCGGGCCGGGCAGGTCGAGCCGGTCCTGAGCGAGCTGCGGCGCCGGTTCGCCGCCGCGTGCTGGCAGGACCTCCAGCGCGTCCCGGAGCTCGCCGCGGAGAACGTGAAGCAGGCCGAGACCAAGCTCGCCGAGGCCCGCACGGCCCGCGACGAGCAGCGCTGGCCGGACGCGACGTCCCGCCTCTCCACCGTCCGCGCCCTGCTCAACACGACGGACGAGTCGGTCTCCGCGGCCTCCGACCGGCTGCGGCGGCTGAACGCGGTGGCGAAGGACCCGCAGCAGGAGATCGACCGTACGCGGTTCGCGATCCGGGACGCGCAGCGCCTCGCGATGGCCGGCCGCGCCACGCCCGATCCGCGGCACGCCCGCCCGCTGGACGACTCGGTGGGCCGGCTCGACCGCGCCGTCGCCGGCCTGGAGGGCCGCCACCCCGACTACTGGCACTTCCTGACCGAGACGGAGGCGGTGCGGCAGACCGTCGCCCGGGTCGTCGCCCAGATCCGCGAGGACCGCGGCGGGGCCGCCTGACCTGCGCGTCCTCTCGGCCTCCGGCGATGTTGGCACTCGCCGTGCGGCGGGCGGATCCTTGGAGTACGTACGCGCGAGGAGGCGAGGCGATCATGGCGGCCACGCAAGTACTCCACCCACGATCCCGGCGGCGCGTCAGGCTGGACGAGCACCTGCCCGTCGATCACCGGCTCAGCCAGGTCTACCGCGCCGGGGCGGGTCTCATGGGTCTCGTCCTGCTGGCCTTCGGCATCCTCGGCCTCATCGACAGGATCGGCTTCTTCGACACGGGCGGTGACACCGTCGCGGGCCTCAACACGAACGGCGCGCTCAGCGTGCTGTCCATCTGCGTCGGCCTGCTGCTGTTCGCCGGCATGGTCGTCGGCGGCAACTTCGCGTCGACCCTGAACATGACGCTGGGCGTCCTGTTCATCCTCAGCGGCTTCGTGAACCTGGCCCTGCTCGACACCGGTGCGAACTTCCTGGCGTTCAAGATGCAGAACGTGCTGTTCAGCTTTGTCGTCGGGCTGCTGCTGATGTTCTTCGGCATGTACGGGCGGGTCAGCGGGGGGCTGCCGCACGACAACCCGTACTGGCAGGCCCGCCACCGCCCCGACGAGCTCTAGGGCCTAGCCGCAGCAACCGCCTCCGCAGCAACCGCCGCCTCCGCCTGCGCCTGCGGCGCTGGGGGCGCGTCCGGCGCCGCCGGTCATCGCGACGGTCGACAGGAGCTTGACCGTGTCCGAGTGGCCCGCGGGGCAGCTCGCCGGAGCCGACGACTCAGCCATCGGCCGAGCCAGCTCGAACAGCTCCCCGCACTCGCGGCACCGGTATTCATAACGAGGCATGCGGACAGCCTACGGCGTTGTGGGCCCCCTCTGAGCGCCGTCGCATTGTCCGGCGCCCCGAGCGCACCCTGGCCAACGAGCCTCGCCCGCCCCACCGGGGTTGGTCGGCCTCGACTACCGCGCCGTCTTCCGGGGCGGACGATCGTCGCCGACTACCGCGCCGTCGTGGCTGATCGCGCAGTTCCCCGCGCCCCTCACGGAACCCATCCACCCGGCGCTGACAGCCTCTGGCCCTACCCGTCCCGCCATTCGCCCCAGCCCTTCTCCCACCCGCCCGCCCCCTCCGGGGGCGCGTCGGCCCGGCACCCAGCCTCGGGCAACACCCCAGCGCCAACCACACGTTCCGGTCGGGCCCGCCTTGCCCCGGCACTCCGGCCCCGGCCGCGCATGCGGTCGACCCTGCCTTGGGCAGCCTGCCGCCTGGGGCGATGGGGGTACCCCCCTGCTCGAGCGCAGCCGGGAGCTTGGGGAGGGTGGATAAGGCGGCACCCCGGCGCCGGGTATGCGATCGGTCAGCCTCCGCTCCAACGCCGTTGGGGCCGAACACCGTCGGCGACTGCCGCGCCGTCGTGGCTGATCGCGCAGTTCCCCGCGCCCCTGACGGGGCGCATCTGCCCTCGCCTTGATCTCGCCCTCGGCGGAGCCGCTGATCCGTCCAGTGCCGGGCCGACGCCCCCGGAGGGGGCGGGCGGGTGGGAGCGGGGCTGGGCCAGGGCGCGGATACAGGCACAGGTACGGGTACGGCGCGCGGGCATGGGCGCGGGCACAGGCACGGGCGCGCAACCCCGCCCGCGCCTGGGGTCCGATTCGGTCCCCGGCGACGGGGCGTGGGCCGGCCCCGGCGCCGGTCGGCTGGGCCGGGATCGGCTCCGGCGCCGGGTGGGTCAGAGTTCGTTCAGGAAGGCTCGGAGGATTGATTCGCCGGCCAGGACTCCTCGGTCGGGGAGGGGGGTCACGTGGGGGGCCGTCCAGCCCAGGTCCGCGAGTTCGCCGTGGTCGGGGCGCCAGCCCAGGTCCACCACGCCGAGAAGATCCGCGTCCAGCAACGAGTCCCCCGCCCCGAGCACCCGCCCGGCGCCGACCCGCCGGGCGACCTCCCGTACGGCCGCGCCCTTGGTGAGCGGCTTCGGCACGGCGTAGACCTTGCGGCCCTGCAGGGAGACGGACCAGCCGAGCTCCTCCGCCCACGCCCCGAGCTCCTTGACCCAGCCCTCGGGCAGCCGCGCCCGGTCCACGACCAGGTACGCGAACAGGTCCTCGGCGACCCGCTCCTTGAGCAGCCACTGCGGATCGGTGGCCGCCACCATCCGCTCCCGCACCTCGGCGAGCGGCGCGCACTCGTGCTCCAGCCGCTCCCCCACGGCCGCCCGCCAGTCGGGGTCGGAGACGCCGTCGACCAGCAGGTGCCCGCCGTTCGCGGTGATCGCGTACTTCGGCACGGGCCCGGGCAGCCGGATCCGCCCGTACTGCTCCCGCGTCCGCGTGGTCGTCGGCACGAACACGGACCGCCGGCCCAGCTCGGCCAGCAGTCCGGCCGCGTCCTGCGTGACGTAGGACAGCGGCTTGCTCTCGTAGACCTCGACGCAGAGCAGGCGCGGGGCCTGCGCGTCGGGCATCGTGAGCCCGAGGGCCCCGGCCGAATAGATCAACGTACGGTCGAGGTCGCTCGCGACGACCGAGACACCCGCGCTCGCACCCACGGCAGCACTCCCCGCGCTCACTTCGACGCCACCGCCTTGCCGTCCGCACCCGTCGCCCCGCGCGTGAACCGCGGGTGGATCAATCCGACGCAGCTGTACGGCAGTTCGTCCACGGTCTCGACCGGGACGCCGCGCTGCTCGGCGAGCAGGCGCACGTGGTCGAGGTCCGCTCCGGCGTCCGCGCGGGCCAGGATCTTCCACGGCACGCGGCGCAGCAGCACCCGGGTCGTCTCACCGACACCGGGCTTGACCAGGTTCACGTCGTGGATGCCGTACTCCTCGCTGATCCGCTCGACGGCGGCCCAGCCCTCCCAGGTGGGTGTGCGGTCGGCCTCCAGGAGTTCCTTGACGGCGAGGTCCACCGCGTCCGTGACGTCGTCGAAGCATGCGGCGACCGCGTCGAGGAACGCGCCGGAGACGTCCGCGCCGGCCAGCTCCCGGTAGAACTTCGCCCCGTGGAAGTCCTCGGGCCCCACCAGGTCGGCGCGCAGCACGGTGCGCGATATCAGCCCGGACACGGTCGAGTTGAGGCAGGCGGAGGGGATGAGGAAGTCCTCGCGGGTGCCGTAGGTGCGCACGCAGGATCCGGGGTCGGCGAGCACCGCGATCTCCGGGTCGAAGCCGGCCGCGCCCCCGGACGCCTCGAACTCCCGTATCGCCGCGGCGAGTTCGCGGGTGATGGCGCCCTTGCCGGTCCAGCCGTCGACGAAGACGACGTCACGCGGGTCGTGGTGGGCGGCGAGCCAGCGCAGCGCGTTGGCGTCGATGCCGCGGCCGCGGACGATGGAGACGGCGTAGTGCGGCAGGTCGAGGTCGTGCCGGTGCGCGGCCCAGCGGCGCATGAGCACGCCCACGGGCGTGCCGGCGCGGGCCAGCGAGACGAGGACGGGGCGCCGGCCGGGGCGCTCGGCGAGCACGGTCTCGGTGACGACGCCGACGGCCCGGGCGATGCGCCCGGCGGAGGTGTCGAGCGCGGCGTGGAAAAGCTCCTGGTACTGCTCGCTGGGCTGGTACTCGACGGGCAGCGACTCCGCGTAGTGCGCGCCGCCGCTCTGGATGGCCTCCTCGCGCTCCTCGGTGGGCGCCTCCAGGGTCACGTCCGAGAGGTCCTGGAGCAGCCAGCCGACCTCGTCCGGGGCGTACGAGGAGAAGGCGGGGCCGCGCAGCGGCTCGGGCAGGGGCATGGGGGGCCTTTCGGGCGCGGTCGCGGACGCGGGCACGTAGGAGGGGATGACGACGACCACGACGCGGGCGGTGTGCTCGGCGACGCGGTCGAGGAGGCCGCCGGGCGCGCTCAGCCCGGGGGTGTCGCCGGCCGAGTCGAGGCAGACGACGACGGTGTCGAAGCCGCCGCCCGCCACGTTGTACGCGAAGCGGTCGCCGGGGCCGTCGGCCGGGTCGTCGTGCGCGGGGAAGACGAGGCGGGTGCGGATCGCGTAGCCGGGGTCGTCGACGGCGAGGACGGGCGAGCGGGTGGTGGTGGAGTACGCGAGGTCGGCGCCGGTGTCCTCCAGGGCGGTGGCCAGGCGCAGCGGGGCGTACATCAGCTCCTCGTTGCCGAGGACGAGGGTGCGGCCCTCGATGTGGGGGGCGATGCGCGCGGCCATGGCGGGCAGCGCGGCCTCCAGGGCGGCGCGGTGCGCGGGCGTGAAGCCGTGCCGGCCGCCGTCGGGCACGCCGGCCGGCCAGCCGAGCCCGGTGACGCGGACGATCTCGCCGCGCTCGCTCCCGGGCGGGGGCGCGCCGGCGCCCTCGTGCTCCTCGACGAGCGCCTGGCCCTTCTCCAGCACGCCGTCGGGCAGGGCGACCGTGCCGCGGGCGGCGGCGACGAGGTCGACGCGGGCGCCGATCTCGGCGGCAAACGCGTCGAGGCGGCCCTGGTCGCCGGGCGAGCGCATGTCGACGAGCGCGACGATGACGTAGTGGTCGCGGGCGTGCAGTTCGTGCAGGGCGCGGATCGTGTTGAGGACCGTGTTGCCCGTGGAGAACTCGTCGTCGACGAGGACGAGCGGTCCGTCGCCGGCGAGGAGGGCGGGGTCCTCGGGGAGCAGCAGGTGCGAGGTGGCGTGGGAGTGGGACTCCTCGAAGCCGCCGGCGCGGGCGACGCCCTCGACGGGGCGGCGCGTGGAGTGCAGGTAGGGGGCCAGTTCGATGCCGTCGGCGACGGCGTGGCCGAGGCCGGTCGCGGTCTCCGCGTAGCCGAGCACGACGGCGCGGGCGGCCTGCGCGTCGCCGAGCAGCGCGCGGACGCGTACGCCCAGGTCGTGGCCCGCGGCCCGGACCACGGAGGGGCGCTGCGGGACGTGCTTGCCCAGCACGTTCGACACGAGCAGATGGGCCCGCTTGGGGTTGCGGCGCAGCGCGAGGCCGAGCAGCTCCGTCAGTCGCCGCTCACCGTCCCGCTCCACGCCGTTCAGCTCGACGCCGAGCCGCTCGGCGACCCAGGTACCCGTCCACACCACGTCGTTCCCGTTTCCTTCCACGTTCGTCGTACGGCTCATGCGGGCAGGCCCGCCGCCAGGAGTTCCACGAAGCCGACGTCCTCGCGGGCCACGCCGAAGGCCTCGGCGCGCTGGAGCGTGCGCTCGGCCCAGGCGCGGTGCGGCTTCACCTCGTTCATCTTGTTCGTGTACGCGGAGCGCATGACGCCGCCGCCGTCGCGCTCGGGGCGCAGGATGTCCCGGGCGTCGCTGTACTCCTCGTGGCTGACCACGGACAGCGCGTGCACGGGCAGGACGTGCGAGGGGTGGATGCAGGTCTTGCCCTGCAGCCCGTTGGCCCGGTCGAGCTCGATCTCACGCAGCAGGCCGTCCATGTCGTGCTGGATGAGGGCCTGGCGCAGCTCGTCGGCCCGGACCTCCAGGAAGGGGCTGCGGCGCAGCTGCGGCTTGAACATGCGCTCCTGGTGGCGGAAGTACTCCCAGACGGGTCCGGTCACGGTGAAGCCGGTGCCGTCGGAGCGGCCGAGCCGGTTGACGACGTCGCCGATGACGGAGGCCACGATCTGGACGTCGTACGCGGTCATGTCCGGCGGCCGGCGCAGCCCGTACGCGGAGCAGAAGTCGGTGACGCCGAGGCGCAGGGCGAGGACGCGGTCGCGGTACTTGTCGACGGTGCGAGAGATGCCGGCGAGCGTCTCGGTGCGGGTCTCCAGGTGCAGCAGCTCGGGGGACTCCAGGACAGGCATGGCGAAGAGCCGCCGGCCGGTGGCCGCCTCGGCGGCGGTGAGCGCTTCCAGGAAGGGGACGCCGCGCTCCTCGGTGAACTTCGGCAGTACGAATCCGGACAGCAGCGCGACGGAGGCGCCGAGCCGGTCGGTGAGGCCGGTGATCTGCTCGGGGGTGCGGACCCTGATGAAGAGCAGTGGGGGTTCGGCGGCGCCGTCCGTGACGCGTGTGTGCAGGTCGGCGAACTGGCGGACCAGGTTGTCCTCGGCGCCGGCGACCTCGGCGTCGTCGATCGAGTCCTCCAGGCACAGCACCATGGACACGACGCCGCGGCCGGCCTGCTTGAGCACGTCGTCGGCGAGGCGGGGGCGGGTGGCCGGGCTGTAGAGCGTGGCGCCGAGCGCGGCCGCGAGGAGCCGGGGCGAGGAGTCGGCCGAGAAGGCGCGCGGCTCCTCGTGGAACAGCCGTTCCCGCACCTCAGGGGCTATGTGCCCGAAATGACGCATGTGAGTCCCCCGATGATTTCCCGTTGGTGTGGTGGCAGACAGGTGCTGCACGGACTGTGCCGAGCTGACAAGAGGTGGCCGGTAATAGTACGTACAAACGTGTGTCAAGGGTTCCCGTGTGCCATGAAATTCAGGTAACCCACGCATGTCGTACACGTCCTTCCGGACGGTGTGTGCAGGGTCGTGCGCAGGCGATGACGGGGCCCCGCATTGTCCGGGCCGGGGCCGGGAGGGCAGGATGACCGCATGACGCACGCGATGCTCAAGGGGGCGAACATCCCGCTCGACGCCACGGCGGTGCGCGCCGTGCTCCGGTGGTCCCCGGGGCAGGACGTGCCGCCGGTGGACGCGTCGGCGCTGCTGCTCGGCCAGAACGGCCGGGTCCGCTCCGACGACGACTTCGTCTTCTACAACCAGCCGCGCCACCCTTCGGGGAAGGTCTGGCGGCTCGGTCAGAAGCGGGTCCCCGACGGGATGACGGACACGATCCAGGCGGACCTGGCGGGGATACCCCCGGAGATCTCCCGGGTCCTGCTGACGGCCTCCCCGGACGACGGCGTCAGCTTCGACCAGGTGCCGGGCCTGCGGATGAGCGTCTACGACGCGGCGGCGGGCGAGGGTGCCGAGCCGCTCGCGTACTTCGACATCAAGCCGGAGACGGGCGCCGAGACCGCGCTGATCTGCGCCGAGCTGTACCGGCGGGACGGCGGCTGGCGGCTGCGCGCGGTGGGTGAGGGCTACTCCAGCGGTCTGGTCGGGCTCGCCACGGACTTCGGCATCCTGGTCGACGAGGCCGCGGTTCCCGAGCCGGAGCCGGAGCCCGCCCCGCCGGCCCCGCCGGCCTCGGCCACCCCGGTCACGGCCCCGGTGGCCCCGCCGGCCCCGGTGTCCTCCGAGTCCGTGACGACGGCGCAGGTCTCGCACCAGCCGCCGCCCTCCCCTGCCTTCCCGGTGCCTCCGCAGCAGTCTCCGGGCTACGGGTATCCGCCGGCCCCGGCGACGCAGCCGGCGCCGCCCTCGCAGCCCGCCTACGGCTATCCGCAGCCGGTGGCGGCCGCGGCCGGGGCTGCGGACCCGGCGTTCCGCATGCCGCCGCAGGGCCCCCAGTTCATCGGGCGGTGACCCGGGGCGGGCGCCTCGCTCAGGGGCGCTCGCCCACCTTGGGCTTGTAGCCCCGGCCCCACTGCAGGCCCCAGCCGTACAGCCGGTCCAGCTCGGACTGGAATCCGTACACGAACTTCACCTCGCGCCGTACGACGAGGTCGCCCTTGACGTTCTCGATGGAGACGACGGCGCAGGAGCGGGCCTGCGGGGCGCGCTCGTCGAGGCTGATCTCGATGCGCGGCCCGTTGCTCGGGTACAGCGTGACGATGGCGTGGGTACGGTCGAACGCCGGCGTCTGGTCGTAGATGTAGACGAACACCAGCAGGCGTTTGATGGCGTCGCGGTGGTCGAGATTGACGTAGATCGTCTCGCCCGACGCCGAGCCGAACCGGTCGTCCCCGCTGAGCTTCACGTACGGCGGCGCGTTCAGGTCCCCGAAGAAGCTGCCCAGCGGCTGGACGACGCCCTTGTCGCCGTCCTTCAGCTCGTACAGGCAGCCGAGGTCCAGGTCGACGTTGACCATCGACTGGGTGTGCGCCTGGACGACGTCCGGCTTGAACATGCGGGACGGATGGCGCAGCAGGCTGCTGCGCTCCGGCCCGCCGAGGTCCGTGGTGCGCATCCGCCAGGACAGGTTCACGCGCAGGTTGCCGGTCGCGGCGCCCTGCTTGGACAGGGAGACCGCGGGGTGCCGCTTGGTCAGCTCGATCGCGTTGGTCGCGGCGCTGCCCGAGTCGAAGTCGAACTGCGCCGAGCGCCCGCTCCACAACCGGTCCCAGAAGGACATCTCCGCCCCCAGATTCAGTGGTCCTCCACATGCCGACGGGGCGGCCGCGGAGGACTCGTCCTCGTACGGCCGCCCCGTCCAGAGCGTTCCAGAAATGACCCCCGGGTCAAACCCCGGACGTCACCTCGGCTTTGTCCGTGCTGCCGCCCTCCTCGGCCGCGAGGCGCTTGTTGCGCCGCACCGACGAGAAGAAGGACCAGGCGATCAGGACGACACCGACGAGACCGGTGATGATCTCGTGGATCTCGTACTGGATGGTGACCAGGAGGATCACGGCGAGGGCGCCGATCGCGTAGTGCGCACCGTGCTCCAGGTACACGTAGTCGTCCAGGGTGCCTTGGCGGACCAGGTAGACCGTGAGCGACCGGACGTACATGGCGCCGATGCCGAGGCCGAGCGCCATGAGGACGATGTCGTTGGTGATCGCGAAGGCACCGATGACGCCGTCGAAGGAGAAGGACGCGTCAAGGACCTCGAGGTAGAGGAACATGAAGAACGCGGCCTGGCCGGCCAGCAGCACCGCGGACTTGGGCTTGCCCTCGCGTGCGGCGCGCTCCTCCTCCTCGTGCTCGCGCTCTTCCTCCTCCTCCAGGCGGTTCTCGAAGAAGCTGGAGAGGCCGCCGACGATCAGGTACGTGATGAGGCCGCCGACGCCCGCGAGGAGGACGGTGGCCTGCTTGTCGACGTGGGCGCCGCCGTGCTGGTGCGCGTTGAGCGCGACGGTCAGGGAGGCGACGAGCAGGACGATCAGCGCGATGCAGACCGAGAGCATGTCGACCTTGCCGAGCTTGGCCAGCGGCCGCTCGATCCAGCGCAGCCACTGGATGTCCCGCTCCTCGAAGATGAAGTCGAGGAAGATCATCAGCAGGAACATGCCACCGAAGGCGGCGATGGACGGGTGCGCGTCCGTGACCAGCTGCTGATAGCGGTCGGGCTGGTTGAAGGCCAGGTCGACGGCCTCGATCGGGCCCATCTTGGCGCTGATCGCGACGATGACGACGGGGAAGACGAGGCGCATGCCGAAGACGGCGATGAGCACGCCGATCGTGAGGAAGATCTTCTGCCAGAAGGCATTCATCTTCTTCAGGATCCCGGCGTTGACGACCGCGTTGTCGAAGGACAGAGAGATCTCCAGGACCGCGAGAATCGCGACGACCCCGAAGGCTGTCCATCCGTCGTAGAACACCGCCGCGATCAAACCGAGCACGGTGATCGCGAACGACCAGCCGAAGGTTTTCAGAACCACTGGCTACCCCATCGTGTGTACGGGTTTCCCCGTGCTGGTTGTACGGGGCTCCCCCGCTCCGCGCACGGCTTTACGAAACATTGACTCCGAAGTCTAGAGCGATGCCCCGCAGCCCGGACGCGTACCCCTGACCGACCGCACGGAACTTCCACTCGCCGCCGTACC
This sequence comes from Streptomyces sp. NPDC059524, assembly GCF_042749255.1. Lineage (NCBI taxonomy): Bacteria > Bacillati > Actinomycetota > Actinomycetes > Kitasatosporales > Streptomycetaceae > Streptomyces > Streptomyces sp. NPDC059524. Next base: position 55,456 of record NZ_JBHYTK010000033.1, read on the forward strand.
GGTACACCTCGCCGAAGATCATCGCCGTCTCCGTGGAGGCGTCCTCGGAAAGGTCGTAGCGCGCCAGTTCCTGACCGTCCGCCTGATTCACCACGCGGATGAACGCATTGCTGACCTGGCCGAAGGTCTGGCCCCTGTTGTCCGCGTCGTGAATGGACACCGGAAAAACGATCTTGTCGCAGCCGGCCGGAACGCGGGAAAGGTCGATGATGATCGACTCGTCGTCGCCATCGCCCTCACCGGTCAGATTGTCGCCGGTGTGCTCGACCGAGCCGTCGGGGCTGGTGAGCTGGTTGTAGAAGATGAACCACTCGTCGCCCATGACGCGACCGCCGCTGCACAGCAGTGCGCTGGCGTCCAGGTCGAAGTCGGCTCCCGTGGTGGAACGCGCGTCCCAGCCGAGGCCCACCAGGACCTGGGCCAGATTCGGTGCGGCCTTGGAGAGGGAGACATTGCCCCCCTTGGCGAGCGTGACGCCCATGATCGTGGTCCTCCCCGATGTGGAACGGTGCTGTGGTCGAGCGCGTCCGGCGCCGCACTGCTGGAG
>NZ_JBHYTK010000033.1:56012-57369 GCF_042749255.1 Streptomyces sp. NPDC059524
GGGGGGGGGGCGGCGGGCGCGCGGCCCCGCGGGGGGGGGGGGGGCCCCCGGACGGTGTCTGGGTGGTGGTGGTCCGCTCAGACGTTGACGCCGAAGTCCTGCGCGATGCCGCGCAGACCCGAGGCATACCCCTGGCCGACGGCGCGGAACTTCCACTCCGCCCCGTTGCGGTACAGCTCGCCGAAGACCATGGCGGTCTCCGTCGAGGCGTCCTCGGAGAGGTCGTAACGGGCGATCTCGGCGCCGCCCGTCTGGTTCACGACGCGGATGAACGCGTTGCGCACCTGTCCGAAGGACTGCTGTCGGTTCTCGGCGTCGTAGATCGAGACCGGGAACACGATCTTGTCGACGTCGGCGGGCACGGCCGCGAGGTTGACCTTGACCTGCTCGTCGTCGCCCTCGCCCTCACCGGTCAGGTTGTCACCGGTGTGCTCGACCGAGCCGTCCGCGCTCTTCAGGTTGTTGAAGAACACGAAGTCCTGGTCGTTGCGTACCTTGCCCTCGGCGTTCGTCAGAATGGCGCTGGCGTCGAGGTCGAAGTCCGTACCCGTCGTGGTACGGACGTCCCAACCGAGGCCCACGACGACCGCCGTGAGGCCCGGAGCCTCCTTGCTCAGCGATACGTTGCCGCCCTTGCTGAGGCTGACTCCCACGAGTCCTCCCTGTGGTCTGAGGGGCGGGGAGCCCCCGTAGTGCGTCTGGCATCGGATCAACGTCTGGATCCTAGTGAGGGGTTCCCGTACCCCGCGAGAGTTCCCGCAGGGTGTCGCCCCCTCGACCGCGCTCGGGCGCGGCTCAGAGCGCGTCGATCGCCCGGACGTACTCGTTCAGGTCACGCGCGTCGGGCAGCGCGTTGACGACGGTCCACTGGACGACGCCCTCCTTGTCGATGATGAAGGTGCCGCGCACCGCGCAGCCCTTCTCCTCGTCGAAGACGCCGTAGGCGCGGGAGGCCTCGCCGTGCGGCCAGAAGTCGCTGAGCAGCGGGTACTCGAGGCCCTCCTGCTCGGCGAAGACCCGCAGGGAGAACGGGGAGTCGTTGGAGACGGCGAGCAGCTGCACGTCGTCGTTGACGAACTTGGGCAGCTCGTCGCGCAGGGCGCAGAGCTCGCCGGTGCAGACCCCGGTGAAGGCGAACGGGTAGAAGAGCAGCACCACGTTCTTCTCGCCCCGGAAGTCCGAGAGCTTCACGGTCTCGCCGTGCTGGTTCTTGAGCTCGAAGTCCGGAGCCTTGGTGCCGACGGCGATCGCCATGGTGAAGCTTCCTCTCGGTGGGGCTGTTCGGGTGGGTTCAGCGTAGTTGGCGGGGGGTTCGGCGCGTGGCGCGGGCTCCGGGAACGGGTGAGGCCCCCGGGGG
>NZ_JBHYTK010000034.1:0-6621 GCF_042749255.1 Streptomyces sp. NPDC059524
CCCTCTATCGGGCCCGGCCGCCCCCCGCGTACACCCCTCCGCCTCGGGTGGGCCGCGTCAGTTGTTTAACCGCGCCCGGGCCGGCCCGCGCCGGGGTCCGGGGCGGCGCCGAGGCCGGCGCCGGCGACGCCGCCCACGGCGAGGCTCGCCAGCGCGGCGCCGACGGCGGCCCGTGCGGACCAGCGCGTGCGGCGGCGCCGCGGGCGCCTGTCGTCGCGGCGGCGGGGCCGCGCGTCGAGGGCGCCCGCGTCTCGGGCGGCCCGGAACGCGGCGCGGGCCAGCCGTTCGCCCTCGGGATCGGGTTCCGGCGGGCGTACGGCCGCGGCCAGCGCCTCGCCCACGGGGTCGGGGATCTGCTCGGTCATCTCGACTCACCCAGCGTGGGCGGGCCCTCATCCGTCACACCGCCGAGGTCACGGGCGAGTCGGCGCAGCCCCCGGTACGCGGCCGTGCGGACCGCGCCGGGGCGTTTGCCGAGGACGCGGGCGGCGGCCGGTCCGTCGAGGCCGACGACGACCCGCAGCAGCACGGCCTCGCCCTGGTCGCGCGGGAGTCCGGCGATCAGGTCGAGGGCCCGCCGGGTGGAGAGCGTCTCCATGGCCTGCTCGGCGGTGTTGTGCGCGGCGGGCAGATCGTGCAGGTCCTGTTCGAGCGCGGTGGCCTGCGGCCGGGTGCGGCGACGGCGCAGCAGGTCGAGGGCGCGATGCCGGGCGATGGTCGCGGTCCAGCCGCGGAAGCCCGCGCCGTCTCCGCGGAACCGCCCCAGGTCGCGGGCGATCTCCAGCCACGCGTCGGCGGCCACGTCCTCGGCGTCGTCCCCGACGAGACCGCGCAGATAGCCGAGCAGGCCGGGCTGGACCAGCCGGTAGGCCACGGCGAAGGCGTCCTCGTCCCCCGTCTGGGCCCGCTCGACGGCTGCGCCCAGCTCCCCGTCGCGCTCCTTCGCGCGCCGGGGTTCCCCTCCCTGGCCCAACCGCTTTCCTCTTCGTACGACGACAAGTACGCACCGATGCGTACGGAACGACGACCTCGGCACCCCGTGCGGGGCGCCGCCATCGGCTCCGCCCCCATGCCGATCAGCGCCGGAACGCGCGGAAACGTCACAGAAGCGCGGTCCGCGCGGCCCGAACCCGCCTTCCCTGTGCGGGAGTTGCGGCCGGGCGGCGCCGGATCAGGCCTCGAACACCGAGCCCTCGTCCGCGGGCAGCTCCACGATCTGCGCGGCCGAGGGCCTGCGCACCGTCAGCGGCTCCCCGTAGCCGGAGAAGCGCATCTTCCCCTTGATCTGCTCGGAGTCCATCTCGAGGCTGCGCAGGTACGGCTTCCCGGTGGCGTCCACGTAGGCGGAGCCGAGGTCCTCGTCGCCCTGCGGCGGGAGCAGCGGGATGACGCGGCGTCCGTCGCGGCGCTCCTCGGGCAGGTCCCGGGTGCCGCTGGTGTCGGCCGCCTGTGCGCCGAGCACCTGGCCCATGGTGCACACCTTGGCGAGGGCGTCGGCGCCCTTGGGGCCGGCGGGCACGTGCACGTACTTGCCCCGGACGAGGGCGAGGCGCTCGCGGATGCGCTGGGACACGGCGGGGCCGCGGGTGTCGGCCATGGCCTGCCACTCGGCCAGCGCGCGGTCGCTGTAGCTCATGTACACCTCGGGCCCGTCGTCCTTCGCGCCCTCGGCCAGGACGATCAGGTCGCCGCTCGCGCCCGGTCCGCCGTCCATGGTGCCGGTGCAGTTGCCCGCACGGTCCATGCGCAGGTCGGCCTGGGCCCGCTTGCCGTGCTGGGTGATGTCCACGGTCATCCGTACCGAGCGGGCCTCGCCCAGCAGGGTGACCGCCTGGGACAGCAGCCGTTCGCCCCGGGTCTGCGTGAGCACGGCGGGCGGTTCGAGGTCGGCGAAGGCCTCGGCGGACCAGTTCCCGTCGGCGCCGGGCGCCGCGAGGGAGCTCGCGGTCAGGCTCTCGGACGGCACGGGGTGGACGAGGACGCCGGCGCCGAGCAGCGCGAGGACGAAACCGCCGGTGAGCAGGGACCGGGTGGTCACAGTGCGGCGGCGCATGTGCGGCGCCTCCTTCCGGGGAGGGTCAGGTAGAAGGTCTGCAGCGACTCGGCGGCGCCCGCCTCGTAGCGGTTGACGACCTTGCCGAGGGGGCTGCGCACCCGCCCGTCCGGCATGCGTACGCCGACGTCCCGACCGAAGTAGTCGCGCTGGGACGGGTCGAAGGCGATCCACTCGGCGCCGGCCCGCCGCACCAGCACCTCGCCCACGTAGGCGCCGAGCCCGAAGAGCACGGCGTCGAGCTCGGGTCCGGGTGAGCTGCCCTGCCGCAGGCCGTCGACGATCCGGTCGACGACCCGCAGGCTGGCGACGGAGTAGTCGAGCGGCAGTCGCGCCGAGGCGACCCGGGCGACGAACGCCGCGGCGTGCCGGCGCATGTCGACAGGTCTGTGTTCCACCCCAGGCATGTGGTGCACCCCTTGGTCCGGTCGTGGGGAGACGCGGTCGGACTCGACCCGCATTCCCCCAGCGCTCGGGCTCACCGGAACATCACACGTCACACACATGTCGCTTCTCACACCGGAATGCGCCTGCGGCGTACAACCGTTCGCGCGTCCCGGGCGTCGGGGCCGGTCACCGGGGAACCCGGAGGGCTTCTAGCGTGCGGCGTCCGCGGGCAGCCGCACCGTGCCGTCGAAGACGCCGCGGTTGTCCGCGCGCACGTCCTGCTTCACGGTGATGGCGCCGCCCTGGTACGGCACGTCGAAGGTGAACGCGAAGCGGTGCGCCGCGACGCGGTAGCCGTGCGCGGCGTCGAGCTCCCAGGTCTCCGTGGAGCGCGTGAGCCTGATCTGCGTCTCGGTCGCCGTGACGCCGGCGTCCCGCAGCTGGGCGAGCGTCGGGTCCAGCTCACGGGCGGTCTTCTTCAGCGCCGGGCGGGTCCGCGCGTCGGCCAGCGTCCAGCCGGAGGAGGTCACTTCGAGCCGCACCGTGCCGCCCGAGCGCCGCACCTTCGCGCTCTTCCCGTACGCGGCGAACGCGTCGAGCCCCGCGACCGGGTCCTCCACGGCGTCGGCGATCGCGGGGTCGGTCACGGGTCCGCTGGTCCAGGCCCCGTTCTTCTTCACATGCCCGGTGCCGTCGACGACGTACACGGACTCGGGCTTGCGCTGCCCCTTACTGGTGGTCACGGAGCCGAGCTGTTCCACGGCGACGGGCGTGGTGGTGCGGTGCACGGTGGCGGTGTAGGTCGCTCCGGACGGGGCCTGTCCGCTCATGGTCGCGGACTCGCGGCCGTCGACGGCGAACGTCCAGCCGGACTCGCCCGCCATCGCGCGCCGGGCGCGGGCGAGGTACTGCGCGGCGGTCCGGGGCGTCCTGGCCGCGGCGGCGGGGGCGCGGGTCGCGCCCGGGCGGCCGTCCGCGCGCTGGGTGCGCTCCGTGCGCGGCGAGTCGGAGCGGTGGTGCCCCTTGCGCCGGGAGTCGCCGGAGTGCGAGGCCGAGCAGCCGGACACGGCGAGGGTCGCGGCGGCGAGCGCGGCCAGGACGGCGGTGCGGCGAAGACGTGTTGCGGGAAGCACGGGCACCTCGGGGGATCGCGAACGGGCCGGGGACCGGCCGGTCCCGTGGAAGCGGCCCGGTTATACAACGCGCGCCGGAACCCTCGCCAGCACGGGCACAAACCCCACCATTCCCCGCGCTCGCGTTCGGACCTGTGATGTTTCGGTGTACCCGCCCGCTGAATGGTGTGTGCCCACGTGACACGTGGGACCCATGTGACTTTCGAGGGGTGGGGCATTGAGCCCGCGACATACGCGAGGAAAAGCGCAGAGAGCCCAGACGCACGCGTACAGACCGCTGAGTCTGAAGCGCAGGGCCTGGATCACCATCGGCGCGGTGGTGCTCGGTGGAGCGGGGGTGACCGCGTACGCCATCGCCGATCCGGGGGGTTCGGAGCCGCAGGACGCGGTCCCGGCGCGCGCCGCGGCCGTGCACACGCTGAGCCTGACGACGAAGGGCGACCGCAAGGTCGTGCCGCAGAAGTCGACGCAGACCTTCGGCGCCGTCTCGGTGACCTGGAAGGACGCGAAGGCGCAGCTCGACGGCACCGCGCAGTTCCGCGCGCGTGACGCGGAGAGCGGCAAGTGGGGCGCCTGGACAACGCTGCCGGAGGAGACGAACGACGCCGACGGGTCCGAGCGCGCGCACACCGCCCTGCGCGGCGGCACCTCGCCCGTGCCGACCCCGTCCGACTCGAACGGCGTCGAGGTGCGGGTCGTCGACGCGGACGGCAACGCCGCGGACCTGCCCGCCGGCATGGACGTCAAGCTGATCGACCCGGGCACCGACCCGGTCCGCGGCAAGGGCGCGTCAGGCGGCATCGACCCGGCGGCGTACAGCGTCGCGTCGACGGAGTCGCCGGTGCCCACCGACACCCCGGTCGGCACGGAGAGCCCGGCCGCCACGGAGAGCCCGGTCGCGACCGAGACGCCCGTGGCCACCGAGACGCCGTCGGACACCGCGTCGGCGACCCCGCCGCCGTCCGGCAGCGCGACGGAGACCGCCTCCCCGTCGCCGACCCCGACCGTCCCCGAGGCCCCGCCCTCCACGGTCGTGAAGCCGGCGATCATCCCGCAGTCGGTGTGGGGCCCGGACCTCTCGCACGACGGCACGCCCGAGTACGACACGGAGATCAAGGCCGCGGTCGTCCACCACACGGGCATCGACGCCGACAACCAGGTGCCGTGCGCGGAGTCGGCGCGCCGCCTGCGCGAGATCCAGCAGGACCACGTGGCCAAGGGCTACTTCGACATCGGCTACAACTTCGTCGTCGACCGCTGCGGCCAGATCTTCGAGGGCCGGACCGGCGGCATGGACCTGCCGGTGCACGGCGCCCACGACTACGGCTTCAACACCGACACCGTCGGCATCTCCTACATCGGCAACTTCGAGTCGGCCAAGCCGACGAAGGCCGCCCTCGACGCCATCTCCCGCGTCGTGGCCTGGAAGTTCGGCCAGTACGGCATCACCGCGACCGGCACCGTGTCCCTCACCTCCAACGGTGACCTCGGCGTCCAGGGCAACAAGATCGCCAAGGGCACGTCCAAGACCTTCCCGCGCGTCCTCGGCCACCGGGACACCAACACCACGGCCTGCCCGGGCGCGAACCTCTACCCGAAGCTGAGCCGCATCGCGACGCAGGCCGCCGCGCCGGGCAACTCGCACGCCCTGCCCAGCCAGAACCTGCTCGGCGACGCGACGAACGACCTCGTCACCGGCCTGCCCAAGGGCGCGAGCGGCGGCCAGGTCGCCCTCGTCCCCGGCACGCTCGACGGCCCGACGGCCACCGGCCGCAAGGTCATCTCCCAGTCGAGCACCGGCGTTCCGGGCTCCGGCGAGAGCGGTGACGAGTTCGGCGCCGCCACGGCGACCGGCGACATCAACGGCGACGGCCAGACCGACCTGGTCGTCGGCCAGCCCGGCGAGGACGACACGTCCGGACACGCCAACCGCGGCGCGTACACGATCCTCTACGGTCCCGCCTTCACCAGCGGCGTCGGCGTGAACACGGACGCCGCGCAGGCCGTGGCCAACGCCCGGTTCGGCGCGGCGCTCGCGGTCGGCGACTTCAACGCCGACGGCAAGGCCGACGTGTTCTCCGCGACCACGGTCAGCGGCGGCACCTGGCACGCCCGCTACAGCGACACCAAGCGCGCGGGCGGCGCCCTCACCTCCGCCACCACCTCCCTGGCCGTCCCGGACGCCACGTCCGGCGACTTCAACCGGGACGGCTACGCGGACGTCGCGCTCAACTACCGCGACGGCGGCGGCATCGGCCGCGTCGTCTGGTTCAAGGGCGGCAGCGCCGGTCTGGCCAAGGTCGCGACGCTGTCCGTCAAGGGCGGTCGCGCGGTCGCCGCGGGCGACATCAACGGCGACGGCGTCGACGACCTCGTCATCGGCCAGCCCTACGTCGCCGAGTCCGGTGCCGCGACCGGCGGCCAGGTCACGGCCGTCTACGGCGTCGCGGGCACCGGCCTGTCGACCACGGGCGCGAAGACGATCCACCAGGACTCGTCCGGCGTACCCGGCGGCGCCGAGGCCGGCGACGCCATGGGCGCCTCCGTAGCGGTGGGCGACTACGACCTCGACGGCTACGCGGACGTCCTCGCGGGCCTGCCCAACGAGGACCTGACCCGCACGACGAACCGCGCCGACGCGGGCACCACGCTGCTCCTCAAGGGCTCGTCGGCCGGTCTCACCGGCACCGGCGCGCTCTCCGTCAGCCAGGACTCCAGCGGTGTCCCGGGCTCCAGCGAGTCGGGCGACAACGTCGGTTCGGCCGTGGCGCTCGCGGACCTGTCCGGCTTCGGCCGCACGGACCTGGTCCTCGGCGCGGCCGGTGAGGACGCGGGCAACGGCGCGCTCCTGTACGTGCCGAGCAACAGCAGCGGCCTGGGCCTGAGCCAGACCGTGTACTACGGCAACGGCTCGATCGGCACCCCGGCCGGGGGCCGCCTGGGCACCAACCTGGCGCCGTAGCCTGGCGGTACGACCCACGAGGGGGGGGGGCGGGGGGGGGTGGCGCGGCGCCGGGCGCCGCCCGGGGGCGAGACCCCGCCCCCGCG
>NZ_JBHYTK010000034.1:6631-17387 GCF_042749255.1 Streptomyces sp. NPDC059524
CCGTGGGGCCCTCACCCCCCCCCACGGCCCCTCCGGCGTGATTCACACCTGCCGCGCGTCCCCGCTCAGGTCGGGCGACACGCAGACGAGACGGCCGCCGGGGAGCGCCGGGTCGGTGAGGGTGAGGCGCAGCACCGGGTAGTCCAGGGCGTCGTTGGAGCCCTGCTCGCTGGGCTGGTTCAGGGACTCCAGGGTCTGGCCGGGGCACAGCGCCCGCTTCGGCAGCTCGACCTCGAGGTAGTGCTCGCTCTCCCGCACGAAGCGGTACGTGCCGTCCGCGCCCGGCGGGACGGGCCGCTCCTTCATCCCGGTGAGCACCCGCACGGCGAGCCCGCGGGCGGTGGCGATCCGGCCCTTCCCATGCGGCCCGTAGACGTCGACGGCGGCGCTGTCCGCGGTGAACGAGGCGGGCAGCCGGATCTCGCTCAGCCGCTCCGGGTACAGGCTCGCGCTGACGTGGAACCGCTCGCGCGACCGCCCGTGCGGGATCCGGCTCGTGTACCCGTACGAGGTGACCACGAGACGGGCGTCGACGCCGTCCTGGTGCTCCGGCGGCACGGACCGCCCCGGCCCACCGGTCCCGCACCCGCGGGGGCCCGCGCGGTGCGCGGTGTCCCCGGCTCCGGCGGCGAACCGGGCGCCGACCGGCTCCTGTTCCCGCCGCGCGTCCACCACGACGAGGCCGACGAGCAGACCGACCGCGAGGACGGCGGCCCAGGCGCGGCGTGAGGGGCCGCCGACCTCGTACATCAGGCGCGGCCGCGGGCGCGTCTGGACACGACGGCGCGCAGCACGCGGCGGCCCTCGGTGGACAGGTCTCGGGCCTGCCGCAGCCCGCCGGCGCCGCTCGCGAGCAGCTCCAGGATCCTGGTCTGGCGGCGCAGTTCGGCGGCGACGAGCGGCGTCATGCCCGCGGTGTCGCCCTCGCGGACCCCGGCCGCGCCGTCGTCGGCGCCGTCGCCGGGTCCCCCGGCGTCGAGCATCCGGTGCACCTGGAGGGCGGCCACCGAGCAGGCGTCGGCCCAGCCGCGCCAGTCGCCGGGCACGCTGCCGTCGGGGGCGGCGCCCAGCATCCGGCGGACGAGTTCGGCGGCCTCCCCGTCGACGACGGTGTCCGCGAGCCGGCCGCGGGCCGCGGCGAGCGTCTCGCCCCAGCCGGTGCCGCCCTCGGCGAGGCTCGCCCACAGCGGGCGCAGCGCCTCGTCGTCCTCGGCGTCGCCGAGCAGCGGCACGCAGCGGTCGAGGCAGCCGAGCCCGCTCGCGGCGAGCCCTCGCTCGTCGGCCTGCGCGATCAGTTCCACCAGGCTCATGGCCGTACGCCTCCAGACGCGGACCCGACAATTCCCCTTCGGGGGACTACGGGACTTACTGCGCCGGTCCTGCCCGGAACGTCACAGTGCGGCCACGCCGAGCCGGTCCAGGAAGCGGAAGAACAGCTCCTCCGCGGAGGGCTCGGCCGGGGCCCGCAGCACGTCGAGCAGCGGCTGGGCGGCCACGTCGCGGCCGCACTCGGCGGCCCAGGCGACGGCCCGCTCGGCCGCGTCCGCGGGCGGCAGGAAGTAGTCCTCGAGCGAGCGCTCGTCACCGCCGATGTACCGGGTCATGGCCTCCCGGCCGAGGCAGGCGGTCCATGCCCCGCTGCGCGGCGCGGCCGCCTCGACGACGGCGCAGCTGCTGTCCATCACGTAGGCGAACAGGGCGGGCGAACCCGTCTCCGCCGCCAGCGCGTTCATGCTGCCCACGTCCCGGGCCTGCTCCCCGTCGCCCCCGCCGGGGCACTCCCACACCTGCCATCCGCCGACCCGCTCCTCCAGCAGGGTCAGTTCCTCCCGCACCCCCGCCAGCGCCGCCAGCTCCCGCAACGGACGATCGCTGCCGGCCACCACGTAATAGCCCCAGTAGCCCATCCCCGTGCCCCCGTCCCGCCGTGCTGTTCAAGTGGCTGTGCCGTTCATGTGACTCGGGCCGAATAGACCACAGCCGTACGGCAGTTCGCCACCCAAAACGCGAACTGCGCGAAGGGGACGGGCCGGGCTCCGCGGGCCGCGCCGTCCAGGGAGAACCCGGTGGTCAGTTCCCCAGCCGGTTCGCCAGGGCCGTGAACTGCGCCCACGTCAGCTCCGGCTTCTTCGGGTCCCACAGCTTCTGGACGGTGGCCCGCAGGGGCATGCGGATGCCCTGCGCGACCTGGGCCGGCGTCTGGGACCCGGCGAGGTCGCACCAGACGGCGAAGGTGCCACCGAGGATCTGGGCGTCGTACTTCGCGGGGACCGGGGTGGTGCCGCGCACGACGAGCGGGGTCCAGCTCTCGTAGATCCGCTGACCGGTCGGATAGACGAAGGTGTTCGGCTGGCCGAGGACGTAGTAGAGGTACTCGTCGTTGTAGTTGGTCAGCTTCTGTCCGGCGCTCAGATAGGAGACGGGCTCGCGCGCACCGATCTCCTTGCCGGTCCAGTACGCGACCTCCAGGTCCTGGTCGGCCCGGACGATGCCGCCGGTGAAGAACCCGTCGTTCCAGGCCTTCAGCTTCCGGCCGAACGGGGCCATCGTCTTCGCCCGGTCGTTCAGCCAGCCCTCGGCGAGGTCCTGCACGCGTGCGTTCGCCCCGTACTTCTGGCGGGCGGCGGTGGCCAGCTGAGGGTAGGACGCCTCGGGGTTCTGCTTCACCAGGGCCTGGTACTCGTCGCCGCCCAGATGCCAGTACGCGCCCTTGAACAGGCCCGCGAACTCCTTCAGCAGATCGTCCACGATCTTCGCCGAGGCCGGCTCGGAGATGTCGATGGCGCCCCGCGTGGGAACGCCGGCCGCGTCGCGCAGCTGGAGGTCGGGGTGGGCGGCGATGACCGCGCCGAGGTGGCCCGGCGAGTCGATCTCCGGCACGACGGTCACGTGCCGCTGCGCCGCGAGCGCGAGGATGTCGCGGACCTCCGCCTTGGTCAGGTGCTGGGGGGACACGATCTCGGGGTGCGTGGCGGACTCGATCCGGAAGGCCTGGTCGTCGGAGAAGTGCAGCCCGAGCTGGTTGTACTTGAGGTCGCCGATCTCGCGGATCCGGTCCTTGATCCAGTCGGCGGTGAAGTGCTTGCGCGCGATGTCGATCATGAACCCGCGCTGCGGCTTGGCCGGCTCGTCCGCGACGACGCCCTCGGGCGCGGTGCCGCCGCCGTGCACCTCCTGCTTGAGCGTGCGCGTCCCGAGGAAGACACCGCCGTCGCTCGGCCCGACGATCCGCACCGTCCCGCCCTCGACGGTCATCCGGTACGACTCCGGGTTCGCGCCCTTCGCCCCGCCGAGCGCAAGTTCGACGTCCCCGGCGCCCGCCTTCCCCTTCCGCCCGCCGTACTTCAGCCCCAGCTCATCGGCGACGAGCCGCCCCTCGTCGGCGAGCGAGGCGTCCCGCACCCGCACCGATCCCCCGCCCGGCTTCCATCCCGGCCCGCGCGCGGCGGTGAACTCCCGCACGGAGGGGATGGTGCTCGGGGGCTTCGACAGCGGGTACGACCGCGTGGGTGACGGCTTCGAGGCAACCGTTCTGGCCGACTTCGAGTCCGCCGGAGCGGGCCCGGCGGAATCCCCGCCGCCGTCCGGCCACAACGCCACGGTCAGCACCACGGCCCCGGCCGCCACGACCGCGCCCCCGGCAAGAAGGGCCTTCCGCTCGATTCCCACGCGCACCACCGCTCCCTAGAGGGGCGCGAGGACTGCACGGCAACCACAGACAACCCGCACCCGCGAACGATCATCTCCCCTACGACGAGAAGGCGCGCGACGGCCCTCGCCCGATCCACCGACCGCCACCCAAACCTCCCCGTCCGAGTGAAATTCGCGCATCCGTCGGACACCCGCAATCACCCATGACTACGGTTACGACCCAAAACAGCCCGAACTCAGACCCGCACAGCCGCCGGAGGCACCCGCTGTCCGCCGCCCCAGACGCCGTTCCGGGCCGCCTGCCCATACCCGCTCAGGCCACACCTCGCGGGGGCCACAGCGGCCTCACCCAGTTCAACGCCCTTGCGCAGGGACACGCCGAAGCCGCCCTGATGCGCTGCTGCGGCAGTCTCGCCTGGGCACACCGGCTCGCCGCGCACCGCCCGTACCCGGACCTCGACGCGCTGCTCGCCGCGGCCGACGAGGCGGCGTACGACCTGGCGCCCGCCGACATCGCCCAGGCCCTGGCCCGCGAGGAACCGGCCCGGCCGCCGGACGCGGCGGACTACTCCGCGGCGCACACCGCGCTGGCCGCCGCGCACGCCGCGTACGAGGCCCGCTTCGGGCACCCCTTCGTGCTGTTCCTCGACGCCACCGCGCCCGGCGAGGCCCTCGACCACCTGCTCAGCGCGCTGCGCGACCGGATGGGCAAGGAGCCGGAGGAGGAGCGGGCGCTGGCCGCCGAGGAGCTCCGCCGGCTCGCCCGCGGAAGAATCACCCGGCTCGTCCGGAACCTCCCGGTCACCCGTACAGCCGCACCGGACGCGATCTGCCCGGATCGGTGCGGCAATAGCCCGTACGTGCCTGTTTGATTGCCTGTTTGATCACACGAGTGGGCCCCCGCGCGAACGAGCCGCCACGTCGTCGATACGATGTCGAGCGGCCGGTGGACCGTACCCGGCCGGGCCCGACCGACAGAGCTGTATCCAATCGGCTTACGCGTGGCGGCCGGCCCCAGTCCCCACTCCCGGAGGGTTCTTCCGTGCCGGCTGGAACGCTGTACCGCGGCCGGGAAGGCATGTGGTCGTGGGTGGCTCATCGAGTCACCGGTGTCCTCATCTTCTTCTTCCTGTTCGTACACGTGCTGGACACCGCTCTCGTCCGCGTCTCCCCCGAGTCGTACGACGATGTTGTCTCCACCTACAAGACGCCGATCGTCGCACTCCTCGAGTACGGCCTCGTCGCCGCCATCCTCTTCCACGCGCTCAACGGCCTGCGTGTCATCGCCGTCGACTTCTGGTCGAAGGGCCCGCGCTACCAGAAGCAGATGCTCTGGACCGTCGTGGGCATCTGGGTCGTCCTGATGGTCGGGGCCCTGTACCCCGTCCTCGGCCACGCCGTCCGTGAACTCTTCGGGAGCTGAGGCCAGACATGTCTGCTGACACGACCCCCGCCACCTCCGGCGTCGGCCCCGTCGAGGGCGCCTCGCTCTACGACGCCGACAACCCGGCCCCGTACATCGAGGCGCCGCGCAAGCGCACCTCGAAGACGGGCAAGGGCAGCCGCGGCAACTTCGAGATGGCCGCGTGGCTGTTCATGCGCCTGTCCGGTGTCGTCCTGGTCGTCCTCGTCCTCGGCCACCTGCTGATCCAGCTCGTCCTCGACGGCGGCGTCTCCAAGATCGGCTTCGCGTTCGTCGCGGGCCGCTGGGCGTCCCCGTTCTGGCAGGGCTGGGACCTGCTGATGCTGTGGCTCGCGATGCTGCACGGCGCCAACGGCCTGCGTACCGTCATCAACGACTACGCCGAGCGCCCCCAGACCCGCCTGTGGCTGAAGGGCCTGCTGTACGCCGCGACGGTCTTCACCGTCCTCCTGGGCACGCTGGTGATCTTCACCTTCGACCCCAACATCCGTTAAGCCGAGGCGAGCGAACCCGTGAAGATTCACAAGTACGACACCGTCATCGTCGGCGCGGGCGGCGCCGGCATGCGCGCGGCCATCGAGTCGACCAAGCGCAGCCGCACCGCCGTGCTGACCAAGCTCTACCCCACCCGCTCCCACACGGGCGCCGCGCAGGGCGGCATGGCCGCCGCGCTGGCCAACGTGGAGGAGGACAACTGGGAGTGGCACACCTTCGACACGATCAAGGGCGGCGACTACCTGGTCGACCAGGACGCCGCCGAGATCCTGGCGAAGGAGGCCATCGACTCGGTCCTCGACCTGGAGAAGATGGGCCTGCCGTTCAACCGCACCCCGGACGGCACGATCGACCAGCGCCGCTTCGGCGGTCACTCCCGCAACCACGGTGAGGCGCCGGTCCGCCGGTCCTGCTACGCCGCGGACCGCACGGGCCACATGATCCTCCAGACGCTGTACCAGAACTGCGTCAAGGAGGGCGTGGAGTTCTTCAACGAGTTCTACGTCCTGGACCAGCTCCTGGTCGAGGAGGACGGCGTCAAGAAGTCCGCCGGTGTGGTCGCCTACGAGCTGGCCACCGGCGAGATCCACGTCTTCCAGGCGAAGTCGGTCATCTACGCCTCCGGCGGCACCGGCAAGTTCTTCAAGGTGACGTCCAACGCGCACACCCTGACCGGTGACGGCCAGGCCGCCTGCTACCGCCGGGGTCTGCCGCTGGAGGACATGGAGTTCTTCCAGTTCCACCCGACCGGCATCTGGCGCATGGGCATCCTGCTGACGGAGGGCGCCCGCGGTGAGGGCGGCATCCTCCGCAACAAGGACGGCGAGCGCTTCATGGAGAAGTACGCGCCGGTCATGAAGGACCTCGCGTCCCGTGACGTCGTGTCCCGCTCCATCTACACGGAGATCCGTGAGGGCCGCGGCTGCGGTCCCGAGGGCGACCACGTCTACCTCGACCTCACGCACCTCCCGCCGGAGCAGCTGGACGCGAAGCTCCCGGACATCACGGAGTTCGCGCGCACGTACCTCGGCATCGAGCCCTACACGGACCCGATCCCGATCCAGCCGACCGCGCACTACGCCATGGGCGGCATCCCGACGAACGTCGAGGGTGAGGTCCTGGCGGACAACACCACGGTCGTCCCGGGCCTGTACGCCGCCGGCGAGGTCGCCTGTGTCTCCGTGCACGGCGCCAACCGCCTCGGCACCAACTCGCTGCTCGACATCAACGTCTTCGGGCGTCGTGCGGGCATCGCGGCCGCCGAGTACTCCCACAAGGCCGACTTCGTCGAGCTGCCGGAGAACCCGGCCTCGCTCGTCGAGGAGACGGTCGAGCGCCTGCGCAACTCCACGGGCACGGAGCGCGTCGCCGTCCTGCGCAACGAGCTGCAGGAGTGCATGGACGCCAACGTGATGGTGTTCCGCACCGAGCAGACGATCAAGACGGCGGTCGAGAAGATCGCCGAGCTGCGCGAGCGCTACAAGAACGTCGCGATCCAGGACAAGGGCAAGCGGTTCAACACCGACCTGCTCGAGGCCATCGAGCTGGGCAACCTGCTCGACCTGGCCGAGGTCATGGCGACCTCCGCGCTGGCCCGCAAGGAGTCCCGCGGTGGTCACTACCGCGAGGACTTCCCGAACCGCGACGACGTCAACTTCATGCGCCACACCATGGCGTACCGCGAGGTCGGCGACGACGGCACCGAGTCCATCCGTCTCGACTACAAGCCGGTCGTCCAGACCCGCTACCAGCCGATGGAGCGTAAGTACTGATGGCTACTCCGACCATGGACAAGCTGGAGGCCCTGGAGAAGGACTCCACGTCCTCGCACCTCATCACGGTCACCTTCCGCATCCGCCGGTACAACCCGGAGGTCTCCGCGGACGCGGTCTGGGAGGACTTCCAGCTCCAGATCGACCCGAAGGAGCGTGTGCTCGACGGTCTCCACAAGATCAAGTGGGACCTGGACGGCACGCTGACCTTCCGCCGCTCGTGCGCGCACGGCATCTGCGGCTCCGACGCGATGCGCATCAACGGCAAGAACCGCCTTGCCTGCAAGACGCTCATCAAGGACATCAACCCCGAGAAGCCGATCACGGTCGAGGCCATCAAGGGCCTCACCGTGCTCAAGGACCTCGTGGTCGACATGGAGCCGTTCTTCCAGGCCTACCGGGACGTCATGCCGTTCCTGGTGACGAAGGGGAACGAGCCGACGCGTGAGCGTCTGCAGTCCGCCGAGGACCGCGAGCGTTTCGACGACACCACCAAGTGCATCCTGTGCGCCGCGTGCACGTCGTCCTGCCCGGTGTTCTGGAACGACGGCCAGTACTTCGGTCCGGCCGCGATCGTGAACGCCCACCGGTTCATCTTCGACTCGCGCGACGAGGCCGGCGAGCAGCGCCTGGAGATCCTCAACGACCGTGACGGTGTGTGGCGTTGCCGCACCACCTTCAACTGCACGGACGCCTGCCCGCGTGGCATCGAGGTCACCAAGGCGATCCAGGAAGTGAAGCGCGCGCTCATCACGCGCCGCTACTGATCCTGGCACCCGCAGGGCTGTGAGGGCCCCGCTCCCCCGGAATTCTCCGGCGGGGCGGGGCCCTCAGCCGTTTCCCGGCCCTTCGGTGCCGGTCGGCACCGGGCGTTCGAAGAAGGTCTCCAGGACCACCGTCGCCTGGGTGCCGCTCACGCCGTCGATCGCGTAGAGGCGGCGCAGCACGTCCTGGAGCTGCTCGGTCGTCGCCGAGCGGACCTTCACGAGGACCGAGGCGCTGCCCGCGATGATGTGCGCCTCCACGATCTCGGGGATCGCGGCGAAGGAGTCCGCCGAATCGCCCATCCACGCCGAGGACTCGACCATCACGTAGGCGAGCACGCCCTGGCCGAGGGCCGCCGGGTCCACGTCGACGGTGGTGCGGCGCACGACACCGCGCTCGCGCAGCTTGCGGACGCGCTCGTGGGCGGCGCCGGTGGACAGGCCGACCTCCTTGCCGAGCGCCGCGTACGCGGTCGTCGCGTCGCGCTGGAGCGCGGCGATCAGCTTGCGGTCGATGTCATCCACGATCTCCATGGCGTCACCGTACCTCGTTCTGGCATAGTCCAGTGCGACAGGATGACATTCGGTATCGCACCCGTAGAGGATGATCGTGTCCATAGATCGCATTCCCGTGTCGTACGAAATCCTGGACGAGCGCTTCCGCACCGGACGGTGCGCCAACGGGGACGACTTCCTGCAGGTCCTGCACACCGGCAGCCGTTGGGCCGAGGGGCCCGTCTATCTGCCCGCCTGGCGCCAGCTGGTGTGGAGCGACATCCCCAACGACCGGCTGCTGCGCTGGGACGAGCAGAGCGGCCACGTGAGCGTCTTCCGCTCCCCCGCCGGCTACGTCAACTGCAACACCCTGGACCGCGAGGGTCGGCTGATCCACTGCGAGCAGGGCAACCGGCGCGTGACGCGCACCGAGCACGACGGCAGCCTGACCGTGCTCGCGGACCGCTGGGAGGGCAAGCGGCTCAACAGCCCGAACGACGCGGTGGTGCGCTCGGACGGCTCGATCTGGTTCTCCGACCCGGACTTCGGGATCACGAGCGACTACGAGGGCCATCGCGGCGAGTCGGAGATCGGGGCGAACAACGTCTACCGGATCGACCCCGTCAGCGGCGAGGTCCGGCTGGTCGCCGACTGCTTCGGGGCGCCGAACGGGCTCGTCTTCTCCGCCGACGAGAGCGAGTTGTACGTCTCCGACACCCGCTCCGGCGTCCTGCGCGTCTTCGACGTGCGCGACGACGGGACCCTCTCGGACGGCAAGGTGTTCGCCGAGACGAAGGAGGGGCTCGGCCGCTTCGACAACATCCGCTTCGACGACGGCGGCCGGCTGTGGGCCGCGGCCATGGGCGGCGGCGTGCACTGCTACGACCCCGACGGGACGCTGCTGGGGCGGCTCCTGGTACCGGAGCCGGTGGCGAACGTGGTGTTCGGCGGCCCGAAGAACAACATCATGTTCCTCGCCGCGTCGACCTCCCTGTACTGCCTGATGACCGCGGTCACCGGAGCGCCGCGGATCGGTCCGTGGGGATCCGCCCGCTAATCTGACGGAATGTCACTCACCTCCCGAAAGTCCGGCCTGGGCGTCCTCGGGTTCGACAACGCCCTCCTGCCGGTGGGCGATCTGCCCGAGGCCGTCGCCTTCTACGAGCGCGCCGGGTTCCCCGTGACGTTCCGCCTCGACGAGGCCGGGATCGCCCTCCTCGGGGCGGGCGGGGAGACGCCGGGGCTACTGCTGCGCACCGAGGAGGGGTTCGGGCCCCGGCCGGTGCCGTGGCCCGCCGCGCGGCTGTGGCTGGAGGTGCGGGACGCGCGGGCGACGGCGCGGGCGCTGAGCGAGGCGGGCATCGAACCGCTCGCGCCGCCGCTGTCGACCTCGACCGGGTACGTCGTCGAGATCGCCGACCCGTGGGGGAACGTCATCGGGTTCACCGACTACGCCAAGCGACCGGAGCTCGCCCGGAGTTGAACCTTCCGCTCACCGCCTCCTGACCCTCACCCCACCGGGGAACTGAGAGCCGCGTCACGCACGCCGCTCTCCGCTTGAACGTGTTCAAAAACAGGTCTACTGTCCTGCACGTCAGCGTTTTTGAACGCGTTCAAGGAGGGTGGGGCATGGACCTCACAGTCGTCGCGTACGTCGTCTACCTCGTCATCAGCATCGGGCTGACCATCTGGGTG
This sequence comes from Streptomyces sp. NPDC059524, assembly GCF_042749255.1. Lineage (NCBI taxonomy): Bacteria > Bacillati > Actinomycetota > Actinomycetes > Kitasatosporales > Streptomycetaceae > Streptomyces > Streptomyces sp. NPDC059524. The sequence continues at coordinate 16,927 of NZ_JBHYTK010000034.1, forward strand.
GCACGCACGCTCAGCCGCAACGGCCGGATCTTCCTGGCCGACGTGCTGCACGGGAACGAGAAGCTCGCCGAGGCGGTCAACCACTTGCTGGTGGTCGGCTTCTACCTCGTGAACCTCGGGTTCGTCGCGCTCTACCTGAGCGGCGACGAGACCATCGCCGACGCCCGAGGGGTCTTCGAGGCCCTGTCGACCAAGCTCGGCGTGGTGCTCCTCGTCCTCGGCGCCATGCACCTGGGCAACGTCTACGTCCTCAACAAGATCCGGCGGCGCGGTGTCATGGAGCGCGAGCAGCAGCCGCCGGTGCCGCCCCAGGCGTGGACCGCTCCGGCGGCCGGAGCGTGACCACGCCGGGAGCGGCCGTGAATCCGGTTGCGGCGGGGGGGCCCGCGGGGGGGGCCGGCCCCCCCCCACACACGCGCAAACGACCCCCCAGCTCCCCCCCGCACGCCCTCACCCGCGGC
>NZ_JBHYTK010000034.1:17397-57077 GCF_042749255.1 Streptomyces sp. NPDC059524
CTCTCTAAACTCTCCCCACCAAACCCAGTGGGGGGGGGGGGTTGAGTGGGGGGGTGCGCCCCCGCGGGGGCGCCCCCCCGGGGGGGGCCCGGCGGGGGGGCGGGGGGGGTACCCCGGCGGGCAGCGGCCGTGAATCCGGTGGCCCGGGACGCCCGGGGGGACGTCCCGGTCCGCCGACTCACGGTCCTGTACGACGCGGACTGCCCGCTGTGCACGTTCGCCCGGGGCTGGCTCGGCCGCCAGCGCCAGCTCGTCCCGCTGGAGTTCGTCGCGGCGGGCTCGGACGAGGCGCGGGCCCGCTACCCGGGGATCGACCACGCCGCCACCCTCGGCGACATCACGGTGATCGGCGACGGCGGGCAGGTCTTCCAGGGCTCGGCCGCCTGGGTCGTGTGCATGTGGGCGCTGCGCGAACACCGCGCGACGGCGCACCGGATGACCACGCCCGCGGGCATGAAGGTCGCCAAGCAGGTCGTGCTCGCCGCCGCGAAGTACCGGGAGGCGCACCGCACACGGCAGGCCGGGGGCGGGGTGTACCGGCGCGAGGACGGGTGGACGTACGACCCGCGGCACGGATGGACGTTCGAGCCGCCGGCCTCGTCGCCGGATCGGTCCTCGGGCCGGTCCCCGGACCGGCCCGACCGGGACGGCTGGTTCCAGGAGGCGTACGGGTACGGGGACGGGGCGCCCGTCTGCGACAGCGGTTGCCGCACGGACGGCCCGGCCGATTAGGCTCGGTGACCGTGGCTACTGAAGAACCCGGGGCCGTCCGGCGCAAGAGCGCCGACAAGCCCGCCAAGAGCGAGCAGACGCGGGCGCTGATCCTGGAGACCGCGATGCGGCTCTTCCGGGAGCGGGGCTACGACAAGACCACCATGCGGGCCATCGCCCAGGAGGCCGGGGTCTCGGTCGGCAACGCGTACTACTACTTCGCGGGCAAGGAACATCTGATCCAGGGGTTCTACGACCGGATCGCCGCCGAACACCAGGCGGCGGTCCGGCCCGTGCTCGACGCGGAGACCGATCTGGAGAAGCGGCTGGCGGGCGTGCTCCGGGTCTGGCTGGAGATCGCCGAGCCGTACCACGAGTTCGCCGCCCAGTTCTTCAAGAACGCGGCCGACCCGGACTCCCCGCTCAGCCCGTTCTCGGCCGAGTCGGAGCATGCCCGGGAGGCCGCGATCTCCGTGCACCGGGAGGTCCTGGCCGGGTCGAAGGCGAAGGTGCCCGCGGAACTGGCGCAGATCCTGCCCGAGTTGATGTGGCTCTCCCAGATGGGGCTCGTCCTGTACTGGGTGTTCGACAGCTCGGAGGGGCGCGAGCGCAGCCGGCGACTGGCGGAGCGCGGGGCCCGGCTGACCACGCGCGGCGTGGCGCTCGCCCGGTTCCGGGTGCTGCGGCCGCTCGTGCTTGAGGTGCACGAGCTGTTCATCGACTTCCTGCCTGGGATGACGCGGGGCGGGACGGAGGGCGGGACGGGGGACGGGACGAGGGGCTAGCGGGGCTGAGGCTGGGGCGTCGCGGGGGGCGTTGCCGGGGTGGGGCAGGCGAGGCCGAGGCGGGGCGGGGCGTTGCCGGGCGCTGCCCCGGGCGAGGCCGGTTCCGGGCGGGGTGGGGCTGGTCCTGGCGGGGGCCGCGCCGGGTCGGGTCACCCGCTGTCCTTTACCTGGTCTTTCACCTGTACGTTCGCCAGATGCCCGGCACCACCTCGTCTCCCCAGTTCAGCCGCCGCGCCGCCCTCGGCATCGGGTTCGGCGCCGCCACCGCTCTCGCCCTGCCCGCGCCGCGCGCGTCCGCCGCGCCGGTCGCCTCGGGCGCCCCGGGAACGGCGGGGGTGCCGAGACTGCCGAGACTCGACGCGCGGGCCTGGCTGGTCGCCGACCACGACAGCGGCAAAGTCCTCGCCGCCTCCGGTGCGCACCGCGCGCTGCCGCCCGCTTCGACGCTGAAGATGCTGTTCGCGGACACGGTGCTGCCGCGCTTCGGCGCCGACGAGAAGCACCGGGTGACCGCCGCCGACCTGGCCGGGATCCCGGCGGGCTCCAGCCTCGTCGGCATCCAGGCCGGGACCACGTACACCGTCCGGCAGTTGTGGCAGGGCGTCTTCCTGCGCTCCGGGAACGACGCCGTGCACGTGCTCGCCTCGATGAACGGCGGCGTCGCCAAGACCGTGCGGGAGATGCAGCGGCGAGCCGAGGAGCTGGGCGCGAACGACACCCACGTGGTCAGCCCCGACGGCTTCGACCACCCGGGGCAGGTCTCGTCGGCGTACGACCTCACGCTGTTCGCCCACGCCGGGCTCAGGAACGACGACTTCCGCGCGTACTGCGCCACGAAGACCGCCGACTTCCCCGCGGGCGGCGGCAAGACCTTCCAGATGCAGAACACCGACCGACTGCTCACCGGCCAGGGCGTGACCCCGTACGAGGGGCTGATCGGCGTCAAGAACGGCTACACCTCGCACGCCGGCAACACCTTCACCGGCGCCGCCACCCGCGGCGGCCGCACCCTACTCGTCACCGTCCTGCGCCCGAAGTCCGGCTACGAGGCGGTCTACGAGGAGACCGCGGCGCTGCTCGACTGGGGCTTCCGGGCGGTGGACCGGGTGACACCGGTCGGCACGCTGGGGGCGCCGCCGACAGGACGGGGCGGGGCCTCGAAGCCGGGCGGTGAGCAGGGGGCACCTGCCGGGTCGACGCGCGCGGCCGCTTCGCCGTCCGGGCCGGCGCCGTCCGGTGAACGCAAGGAGGCGCTGGCGCTGGGCGGGTCCGCGGCCGTCGCGGCACTCGCCGGCGGCGGGCTGCTGGCGCTGCGCCGCAGGGCCCGCCCCTCGGGACGGCGGCGCAGGAAGGCCTGACGGCCGCCGTCCTTCACCGGTCCGGCCGTCAGTCCTTCACCGGTCCGGCCGTCCGGCCGTCAGCCTTCACCGGTCCGGCCGTCAGATCCAGTCGAGCTCCCAGAGGCGGAACACGCCCGTCCCGTCGGACAGGTACTGCCCGCCGGTCACGTCCTCCGTGCTGAGCACGTACTCCTTGCGCTGCCACAGCGGGATCAGCGGCACGTCGTCCGCGACGTCCTCCTGCAGCGTGCGCAGGTCCCTGAGCGTGCGCCCGCGGTCCTCGTACTCCTGGCTCGCCAGGATCAGGGCGTCCACCCGCTTGCTGCTGTACCCGTTGTGCATGCCCGAGCCGGTGCGCACGAGCTGTGCCGTGAACGTGTCCGGGTCCGGGAAGTCCGGCAGCCAGCCGACCCCGTACGCGTCGAGCTTGCCCGCCGTGTACCGCTTCTGGAACTCGGCCCAGTCGTAGTACTTCGGCGTCACCTCGAACAGATCGGTCCCCCCGGCCTGCCGCGCGATCTCCTCCGCCTCCGCCTTCGACGCCGCGCCGCGCGAGTACGCGAACTCGAAGCGGACCGGCGTCGTCACCCCGGCCTCGGCGAGCAGCCGGCGGGCCCGCTCCACGTCCGGCTGCGGGTACGCGTCGAAGAACGCCGTCGTGTGCCCGGTGATCCCGCGCGGCACCACGGAGTACAGCGAGTCCACCGTGCCCTTGTACGCCGTCTCGACCAGCTTGTCTCGGTCGATGAGCGAGGCCAGCGCCTGCCGCACGCGGCGCTCGTGCAGGGGCTTGCCCGCGCGCACGTTCAGCACCAGGTTGCGCGTCTCGGCGCCGTCGACCTCCGTGACCCGCTGCTCCTGGTCACTGGTCGACAGACCGGCGAGCATCGCGGGCGGCAGCTGGCGCGCGGCGACGTCGACGGTGTGGCCCTTCCACGCGGACTCGAGCGCGTCGGAGTCCTTGAAGTAGCGCAGCTCGGTGGGGTGCGTGGGGACCTTCGCGGGGCCCTCGTAGTTCTTGTTCGGCACGAGCGTGGCCCGGCTGCCGGCCTTGTACGCCTTGAGGACGTAGGGGCCCGTGCCGTCGATCCGCTCGCCGGGGCGCAGCGCGTCCGCCGGGTAGATGTCCCGGTCGACGATGGCTCCCGCGCCGGTCGCGACCTTGAACGGGAACGTGGCGTCCGGCGACGACAGGCGGAACGTGACCGTCAGCCCGTTCGCCTCCACGCTCTTGAGCGTGTCGAGCAGCGAGGCCGGACCGACCGGGTCGTTGATCTTGCGCACGCGGTCGAAGGAGTACTTCACGTCCTTCGCGGTCATCGTCCGGCCGCTCGGGAACTTGATGTCCGACTGCAGCTTGCAGCGGTACGTGAGCAGCCCCGTGCCGACGAACCGGCACTGCTCGGCGGCGTCCGGCACCGGATTGGTGCCGCCCGGCGCGAAGGTCAGCAGCGACTGGAACACATTGCTGTACAGCGCCCACGAGCCCGCGTCGTACGCGCCCGCGGGGTCCAGCGACGTGACCGCGTCCGTCGTCCCCACCCTGACGGTCTTTCCCCCGTCGCTCTTCTCCGGCAACAACTGCCAGCCGCCGAGCCCCGCCGCGACAATTACCACAACCGTCGCGATGACTCGCAGACGAACCGCGCGCATCAAACGTCCCTCCCCAGTGACGGTTATCACTGAATCACAGTGTTTGACCTGGGGGAAGAGGGAATTTTGAGGTATCCGCCATGTGCGGGGGTCCCACCTGTTTCGGAGCGGTCCGACCGATCTCCACCGCGCGGGTTCTCAGCCTCCACGGTGTGGGGTTTCAGTGAAGCCGCACGTCAGGCTACCGCCCGCGTGCGGCCCCTCGGAGGGCACGGTGGCGGCGCTCAGGCCTGCTTCGACGCCAGCTCGACGACCGTGACGTCGGACGGCGCCCCGACCCGCACCGGCGGCCCCCAGGCTCCGGCACCCCGGCTGACGTACAACTGCGTGTCGCCGTACCGCTCCAGGCCCGCCAGCGTCGGATTGGCCGCGTCCGCGATGAAGTTGCCGGGCCACAGCTGCCCGCCGTGTGTGTGCCCGGACAGCTGGAGATCGACGCCGTGCTTCACCGCCTCGTGGATCATCACGGGCTGGTGCGCGAGCAGCACGGCGGCACGGGTGCGGTCCCGGTCACCGAGCGCCCTCGCGTAGTCGGGGCCGTCGCCGTGGTTCTCGCCCGCGATGTCGTTGACCCCGGCGAGGTCGAACGCCCCCAGCTCCACCCGGGCGTTGGCCAGCGGCCGCATCCCGATCTCCCGTACGTGCTCGACCCAGGGCTCGGCGCCGGAGAAGTACTCGTGATTGCCCGTCACGAAGTACGTCCCGTGCCGCGACCGGAACCGGGACAGCGGCGCCACCGCCGACGCCAGGTCCTCGACGCTCCCGTCGACCAGGTCGCCGACGACCGCGATCAGGTCCGGCTGCGTCCCGTTCACGATCTCGACGACCCGCTCCGCGAACCCCCGGCCCAGCACGGGCCCCAGGTGCACATCGCTGACCACCGCGATCCTGAACCCGTGCGCCGCGCGCGGCAGTTTGGCCAGCGGCACGGTCACCCGCTTCACCTTCGGCCCGCGCAGCACGCCGTACGCCCCGTTCCCCACGACCCCGGCCGCGGCGACAGCCGCCGCACCCCCGACGACCCGGGCCAGGATCAGGCGGCGGGTGGGGGCGGGGATTGGGGTGGGGGTGGGGGTGGGGGTGTCGGGGGAATGCGCGGATTCGGGTGCGGCGGGGGCGGCGAGGGCGTCGGTCTGTGCGGCAGGTCCAGGTTGGGTGACGGGCGCGTCCGGGGCGGCAACGGCACCGGCAGGCTTCGAGACAGGCTCGGCCACGCGGCGGGCCATGGCCTCGGCTTCGGCGCCGGCTTCGGCGCCGGCTTCGGCCTCGGTCTCGTTCCCGGTCTCGCCGCGCTCACCGGCCCGCCGATCGAGCAGGCGCCGCAGCACGGGCCGCAGCACCTCCCCCACCAGCAACGCCAGCACCAGGTACAGCGCGAACGCCATCCACAGGAACCCCGGCCACGCCAGCACCTGCTGCAACAGGAACGGCGCCCCCGTCCGCTCCGCCACCAGCGCCGCGAACATCAGCACGGGCCCGACGGCGAACACCACCGCCCCGCCGCGCCGCACCCACCCCGGCCCCGCAGTCGTGTCCCGCACGAGCCGCCGCCAGGCGTAGTAGTGCAGCCCGCCGAGCACGCCCAGGACAAACAGGGCGATCAGCACAAAAAGAACGACCATGTCCCCGGTCGCCTACGAGGTCCGGCGCAGGGCCCGCACACCGCGGAACCCGATGACCCCGACCACCGTCCCCAAGACAAAGGAGACGACGGCCAGCGTCAGATGCACCCAGAAGTACGCGGTCGGATCCCCGGCGTCGTCGAACGCGAGGCCGCTGCCGTCCTTCCACAGGTTCTTGACGAAAGTGATCCAGATGAACCAGCTCCACACCCCGAAGGCGAGCAGGAACCAGGAGACGGGGCGGCTGAGCTTCATACCCTCAGTATCGCCAGCCCCCGCCGCGCTCCGCCGCCGGGGTGGGGAGCAGCGCGGGCCCGCGGGCGGAGCCGGCCCGTCGCGGGACACCGAACCCAGCGCGACTCCGAAGACACAGAACACCTCGGCGCAGACTTACCGACCCGCTACATGTACGTTTCCGACCGTGCCTGCCTCCAATGCGTCGTATTCGAAGAAGTCCGCGCGCACGAACGGTCGTTTCCGTTCCACACTGCTCAGGACTTCCGCGCTCCTGCTCACCGCCTCGGCCCTCTCCCTGACCGCGACGCTCCCGGCGGCCGCCGTGGACAAGCCGGGCGACAAGTCGGGCAAGGGCTCCACCGGCCAGGCCAAGCCGCCGGCGAAGATGTCGGAGATCGGCGGCACCCGCCTCGGCCGCCCGGGCACCCAGGTCGACCTGGGCGGCGGCGCCCCCGTCCTGCCGAAGGACCTGACGGCCAAGTCCTGGATCGTCGCGGACGCCGAGTCCGGTGACGTCCTCGCCTCGCACAACGCCCACTGGAAGCTGCCCCCGGCGAGCACCATGAAGATGCTCTTCGCCGACACCGTGCTCCCCAAGTTCCCCAAGAGCACGACCCACAAGGTCGTCCCCTCCGACCTGGCCGGCATCGGCGCCGGCTCCAGCTCGGTCGGCATCAAGGAGAACTACACCTACACCGTCCACGACCTGTGGCTCGGCGTCTTCCTCCGCTCCGGCAACGACGCCGTCCACGTCCTGTCCGCCATGAACCAGGGCGTCCCCCAGACCGTCAAGGACATGCAGGCCCACGCCGAGGAACTCCAGGCCCTCGACACCCACGTCGTCAGCCCCGACGGCTACGACGCCCCCGGCCAGACCTCCTCCGCCTACGACCTCACCCTCTTCGCCCGCTCGGGCCTGCAGAAGGCGGACTTCCGCGAGTACGCCGCCACGGCCACCGCCAAGTTCCCCAAGAAGCAGAAGAAGGGGAAGACCACCGAGCGCTTCGCGATCCAGAACACCAACCGCCTCCTCACCGGCGACCTGGGCCTCGCCCCCTACAAGGGCATCGCCGGCGTCAAGAACGGCAACACCACCAACGCCGGCGCCACCTTCACCGGCGTCGCCGAGCGCAACAACCGCGTCCTCCTCGTCACCGTCATGACCCCCGACTCCGACGAACAGTTCGCCGTCTACAAGGAAACCGCCCGCCTCCTCGACTGGGGCTTCGCCGCCGACGGCAAGGTCACCCCGGTCGGCAGCCTCGTCCCGCCCAAGAGCGCGGCCGCCTCCACGGCCCCCGGCGCCGCGGGCACCGACGGCGACCACGGCAAGGCCGGCCCCGCCAAGCCCCAGGCCCACGCCGCGGTGACCGAACCGGAGGGCTCCAGCGGCATCGGCATCGCCCTCGCCATCTGCGGCGGCATCCTGGTCGTCCTGGCCGGAGCGGTCTTCGCAGTCCGCAAGAAGTGGCCCCTCCAGCCGAAGAACTGACCCCACCTCCTTCCACTCCGCGCGGACCGAGGCCGGGGCAGGCGCGGAGGCCGGGGACGCGAGGCGGAGGCCGGGGACGCGGGGCGGAGGCCGCGAGCGGACAGGCTGGGGGCGAGGGCAGGGAGCTGATGCCGGAGCGCATCGGGCGCCCTAGGGGCAGGGATCTGATGCTGGGGCGCATCAGGTGCCCCGGGAGCAGGGGCCACCGACCGAGTGTGGTCGCGGTGTACGCGCTGAGGGCGCTACCGGGTGGCCGACTGGGTCCGGCAGGTTCGCTGGGCCCGCCGGGTTTGCTGGGCCCGCCGAGTCCGCCGGGTTCGCTGGGTCCGCCGAGTTCACTGGGCCCGCCGGGTGAATCAGCGCCCGGCCAACCCGCCCCTCGGCCCCCGATCAGGACCCCGCACCCGCTACCACCGCCTCCTCCCTCCAGGCGCCCCTACTCCCCCGTGCCCGCCTCCGTCACGTCGTCTTCTTCCTCCTCCAGCGCCTCGTCCTCCTCGGCCGGCGCGCCGCCTCTCGTCGCCGTCCACGCCGCGCAGAACAGAATCAACTTCGCCGTGAAGTTGATCCACAGCAACAACGCGACCGGCGTCCCGAACGCCCCGTACATGCTCTTCGCCGCGACGCCTCGCATATAGCCACCGAGAAGCAGCTTGAGCAGTTCGAACCCCGCGGCCCCGATCAGCGCCGCCGTGAACAGATCCCGCCGCTCCGGATGCACCCCGGGCAGCAACGTCAGTACATAGAGGAACACCAGGAAGTCCGCCAGCACCGCCACCGCGAACGCCGCCCCCTGCAACAGCGCCCCGCCCCACCCCGCCTCGTTGATCCCGAGCTGATCAGCCGTCCATCCGACCGCCGAGGACGCGATGGTCGACGCCGCCATCGACGCGAGCCCCGCGGCCCCGAGGCCGATCAGCACGCCGGTGTCCTTGAGCTTGACCAGAACCGGGTTCTCGTCGCTGTCCGGCAACTCCCACACGGCCCGCAGGCAGTCCCTTATCGAGCCGACCCACCCCACACCTGTGAGCAGAAGCAGCGCGCCGGCCACCAGCCCGACCGTCCCCGCGTTGTCGATCAACGCCCCCAGGTCCAACTGGTCTGAGATCCCCGGGACTTGGTCGGCGATCTTCTCCTCCAGCTGGTCCTGCCGCGCGGGCCCGAGCGTGCCGGCCGCGATCGCCGCCGCCACCGTGAGCAGGGGAAAGAGCGCCAGGAAGCTGATGAACGTCATCGCCGCCGCGAGTCTCGCCCAGTGCACGGCATCGAGCCGCTCATAGGCGTGCCAGGCGTGCGTCCGCATCAGCCGGACGACCACCGGGCCGACGACGGGGAGTCTTTTCAGCCAGTCCATGATCCCAGCCTGCCCCGTTCAGCCGGTTCCATCGCGCTCGCCACGACGGCACCGGAGCCCCCGCCGGGTCTGGACCGGAAGACCAGGGTCCGAGTCCCCCAGAACCGCAGCGCCGTGGCCAGCACCATCCCCACGCCGGCCCCCGAGATCGTGTCGGCCCGAGGCGAGGTGAACCCGAGCCCGTAGTGCGAGACCGCGATGCACAGCAACTGCACCAAAGCCCCCGCCACGTTCACCGCGAAGAACGCCCCGTACTGCCGCAGCCGCGACACCCCCGCGGCTCTTCTCCGGTAGGTCCCCAGCGCATTCCCCAGGTACGCCACCGAGCAACCCGCCACGAACGACAACGCCTTGGCCTGGATCGGATCCATCCCCACCTGCCCCCGAAGCCAGACAAACAGCCCCAGGTCTGCGGCATAGGCACAGAGCCCCACCGCCGCGAACCCCACCACCTCAGGCCCCACCGCCCGCACCCGCGCCGCCAACCCCCGTCGAGGAGGTCCAGCCGACCGCCGATCACCACCCACAGCCGACTCCCCCACCACGCTCATCTCACGCACCTCTTCCACCTCTCGCCCCATCACCTCGGCACAGTCACCAATCCACCACCGCGAGCGCGTACATCGCCAGCCACACCAGCCCGATCACCGCCAGCGCCCGGTCCTTCAACACCACGTCCTCGGGTTCACCCGCCGTACCCCGGTCGGCGAACACCGCGTATCTGAGGACAGCGAGGATGAAGGCCGCCATCGACAACTGCCGCCAAGGCAACAGGCTGCTGCTCGCCACGCCCCCCTCCTCCATCGCCCACAGGCAGTACGCGAGCACGGCGACCCCCGCCGCCAGCTGCCACACGAACCGCAGGTATCCGGTGGTGTACTCGGTGAGCAGCGCCCGCGTGGCCCCGGCCTTCCCGACCATCTGGACCGATTCCGAGTACCGCTTCGCCGAGACCATGAACAGGGCGCCGAAGCCGGTGGTGATCAGAAACCAGCGCGACAGCGGAATCCCGAGCGCGAGCCCGCCGATCATGGCTCTCATCAGGAACCCGGTGGTCACCACGACCAGGTCGACGACCAGGACGTGCTTGAGGCTGACGCAGTACGCCAACTGCATGGCGACATACGCGGTGAGCAGCAGCGCGGTCATCGGATTGCAGAGCAGGGCCGCCCCGGCCGGCGCGAGCACCGCGAGCACTCCCCCGACCGCGTAGGCGACCGGCACGGGAACCTGCCCCGCTGCCACGGGCCGATTCCGCTTCACCGGGTGCGCCCGGTCCGCTTCGGCGTCCCGTGCATCGTTGATCAGATACACCGCGGACGCCGCGGCAGTGAACAGGGCGAATACCACTGCGAGTTGTGTCAGCGCGTGCCATGAGAACAACTCCCCGGCCGCCGCTGGCGCGGCCACCACGAGCACGTTCTTGACCCATTGCCGCGGCCGCGCCGTCCTGACGATCCCCGAGGCCAGCCCCCGCCGCCTGCGCGCCTCGGTCTCCGGCTCCACGGCCTGGGGCCGTTCAAGCACCGCCGTGGCCGAACCGGGACGCCGCGCCGCCCCGATCAGCGGGACACCACCGCTCCGGCCCCCGTTGGCGTCCGCCTCAGTCCGCTCAGCCGCCTTCCGCTCGCCCCCTTTCCTCCCATCCGCATTCGGCGTGGGTCCGGCCCCGGATGTCCGGTGCCGCCCGTCTCCGCCCTCGTACTCCCCTGCTCCCCGCACCCGTTCCCCCGTCACTCTGCGCTTCGTCACCTCGCCGCACCCCCGTTCATCCAGCGCGTTCCCAGTCGGACCGTCAGCGCCCCCAGCGCCGCGCCCGCCGCGACATCGGAGGGGTAGTGGACTCCCACGACCATCCGCGAGACACACATCGCCGCGGCCACCGGCGGCACGAGGCGCGCCCCGGCCGGCCGCAACGCTCCGTACGCCACCGCGGCGGCCGCCGCCGACGCCGCGTGCGAGCTGGGGAACGAATGCCGACCCGCTGTCCGGACGAGTGGCTCCCCCCCGCCCTCCGCACCTGGCCGCGGTCTCCGCACCATGCGCTTCACGCCCATGCTCGCCAGGTGCGCGCCGGCGGTGAGCGCTGTGCCACGCAGCCAAGCCCCACGCCGCTCGCGGTCCGCCGCCGCCCCCACCAGCCCGGCCGCCAGCCAGAGCGCGCCATGCTCGCCGGCCCAGGACAGCGCTCGCGCGGCCGTCGCCACGCGCCGGTCCCTGCCACAGTCCCGAAGTGCCGAAAGCAATCGGCGATCCATGTCGTCCATGTGGCTCACTCTGAATCCCAAAACATCAATAAACTCGGGCAATTTTGTATGACACCCGATCAATCACTCATTTCGGTGAGCAATCGCCGGATTCAGAGCAAAGCTCTCTTTATGGGGCGATACGGTCACCCCCATGGCTGCCGACCCTGTCTCCACCCCCGTCTCCACCCCTGCTTCCGCGTCCCCCCTCGTGGCTGCGCCGCCGTCCGAATCCGCATCGGCAGCCGCATCCTCGGACTCGGACGCGCCACCGCACTCCACGCCCTCACGCTCCGTGCCCCGCCCCGCACCGAGTCCCGGTTACGACTCCGTTCCGGTCACCGGCTGGGGTCGCACCGCACCCACGTCCGCACACCTGGTCCGCCCCCGCTCCTACGAAGAGGCGGTGGCCGCCGTCCGCGAGTGCGGAGCCCCTGGGCGCCGGGGCGGGATCGCTCGCGGCCTGGGCCGGGCCTACGGCGACGCTGCCCAGAACGCGGGTGGCGCGGTCCTGGACATGACCGGCCTCGACCGCATCCATGCCATCGACGCCTCTGCCGGCACCGTCCTGTGCGACGCCGGTGTCTCGCTGCACCGGCTGATGGAAGTGCTCCTCCCTCTGGGCTGGTTCGTCCCGGTGACGCCGGGCACGCGTTATGTCACGGTCGGCGGCGCGATCGGCGCCGACATCCACGGCAAGAACCACCACGTGTCGGGTTCCTTCTCACGCCATGTACTGGCTCTGGAACTGCTCACGGCCGACGGCCAGGTCCATATCGTCGAGCGAGGCAGCGAGCTGTTCGATGCCACGGCCGGCGGCATGGGGCTGACCGGGATCATCCTCACCGCCACGATCCAACTGCTGCCGGTCGAGACCTCGTTGATGTCGGTCGACACCGAACGCGCCGCCGACCTCGACGACCTGATGGCCCGACTGACTGCCACGGACGACCAGTACCGCTACTCGGTGGCCTGGATCGATCTCCTGGCCCGGGGCGCCTCGTTGGGCCGCTCCGTGCTCACCCGCGGCGACCACGCCCCGTTGGATGCCTTGCCCTCGCGCAGGCGCCGCTCCCCTCTCTCCTTCCGTCCGGGCCGGCTCCCCGCGGCTCCCTCCTTCCTGCCGGAGGGGCTGCTGGGCCGCACGACGGTCGGCGCCTTCAACGAGCTGTGGTTCCGCAAGGCCCCCAAGTCCCGTGTCGGCGAACTCCAGAAGCTGTCCACGTTCTTCCACCCCCTCGACGGCGTCCCGCACTGGAACCGCATCTACGGGCGCAGCGGATTCGTCCAGTACCAGTTCGTCGTCGGATACGGAGCGGAGGACTCCCTCCGCCGCATCGTGCAGCGCATTTCCGACCGGCGATGCCCCTCCTTCCTCGCGGTCCTCAAGCGCTTCGGGGAAGCGGATCCGGGCTGGCTCTCCTTCCCGATGCCGGGCTGGACCCTGGCCCTGGACATCCCGGCGAACCTGCCCGGTCTCGGCTCCTTCCTCGACGAACTCGACGAGGACGTGGCGGCCGCGGGCGGGCGCGTCTATCTCGCGAAGGACTGTCGCCTCAGGCCCGAGCTCCTGTCCTCGATGTATCCGCGTCTGACGGACTTCCGCGCGCTCCGGGCCCGTCTGGACCCGCGAGGCGTCTTCCGCTCCGACCTGTCCCGACGCCTGGAGCTGTGAGCCCCGACGCTCGCGCCACCGGCGCGTCCTCAGTCGGGACAGGCAGACTCACACGCGAGCCTCCACCCCGTGCGGCTTCGCCGCCGAAGCCGCCTCGCTTGGCGCTGCCGCCACCTGCGACAGCCCTCAACTCCCGGGCCCGAGCGACGAGATCCGAACGGCTCCCCGTCCCCACCAGACCTGCCATGTGACTGCCCCCTTCGTCGGCGCGGGCCCTCCGCGCCGGTGTCACTTCTGATACACCGCTCGGCCCGCACAGGTTCCGGATCCGCCTCGTCGAATTCCCCCGACCGGGACATGGTCGGCCTCCGACCCGGCGCGCCACCGCGTTCCGTGCCTCGAATCATTGGAGTTTGGATCTCATGAAGGACGCCTTCGGAACTCCCCAGTCCCTGCTCATCCTCGGCGGCACGTCGGAGATCGCGCTCGCCACCGCCCGTCGGCTCGTCACGCGCCGCACTCGTACCGTGTGGCTGGCGGGCCGCCCCTCCCCCGCTCTCGACAGCGCGGCGGCCGAGCTGCGCCGGATGGGGGCCGATGCCCGGACCGTCTCGTTCGACGCCCTCGACTCGGAGGCGCACGAGGAGGTGCTCGGCAAGGTCTTCGCCGAGGGCGACATCGACATGGTGCTGCTGGCCTTCGGCATCCTCGGCGACCAGGCCCACGACGAGGGTGAACCGCTGTCGGCGGTACGGGTCGCCCAGACCAACTACACCGGCGCCGTGTCGGCCGGACTCATCTGTGCCCGGGCCCTGCAGGCCCAGGGCCACGGCTCGCTCGTCGTCCTGTCGTCCGTCGCGGGCGAGCGCGCCCGCCGGGCCAACTTCATCTACGGATCGAGCAAGGCCGGCCTCGACGCCTTCGCCCAGGGTCTGGGCGACGCGCTCCACGGCACCGGCGTGCACGTCATGGTGGTGCGGCCCGGATTCGTGCGATCGAAGATGACGGCCGGCCTGGACGAGGCCCCGATGGCGACGACGCCCGAAGCGGTCGCCCTGGCCATCGAGACGGGGTTGCGCCGCAGGTCGGAGACGGTGTGGGTGCCGGGTGCGCTGCGCGTGATCATGTCAGCGCTGCGGCACGTACCGCGGCCTGTGTTCCGCAGGCTCCCGGTCTGATCCGGGAGGCCGCGGAGTCTCAGCTCGCGCGCAGGCGACGGGAACGCATCGAGCGTCCGGGCGCCTGCGCGGGCAGCGGCGACTTACCGAAGGTGAAATCCCGCAGGCGCCGCCACACGCCGTCGGCCCCCTGCTCGTACAGGGCGAAGCCGGTGCACGGCCAGGCCGCCTCGTAGTCGGCCAGCTCCGCAAACGCGCGGTCCATCGCTTCCTCGGCGATGCCGTGCGCCACGGTCACGTGGGGGTGGTACGGGAACTGCAGCTCTCGTGCGACGGGACCCGAGGCGTCGCGCACCTGCTTCTGCAGCCAGGTACAGGCCTCGGCGCCCTCGACGACCTGTACGAACACGACGGGTGACAGAGGACGGAAGGTTCCCGTCCCGGACAGACGCATCGCGAAGGGGCGCCCGGCGGACGCCACCTCCGTCAGATGCGCCTCGATCGCCGCCAGGTCCCCGCTCTCCACCTCGGTCGGCGGGAGCAGGGTGATGTGCGTGGGAATGCCGTGTGCCGCGGGGTCACCGAAGCCCGCACGCCGCTCCTGGAGCAGGCTGCCGTGAGGCTCCGGGACCGCGATCGAGACACCGATCGTTACGGTCCCCACGTCATACTCCTGTCGTTGTCTGGTGGGCGGGCGGGCGTGCAGCCGGTGCGGGCTCAGTGCTTGGCGGGCAGGAAGCCGACCTTTTCGTACGCCTGGGCGAGCGTCTCGGCGGCGACGGCCCGCGCCTTCTCCGCACCCTTGGCCAGGATCGAGTCGAGCGTCTCCGGGTCGTCCAGGTACTCCTGCGTGCGGGTCCGGAACGGAGTCACGAAGTCCACCATGACCTCGGCCAGGTCCGTCTTCAGCGCACCGTACATCTTGCCCTCGTACTTCTGCTCCAGTTCCGGGATACCGGTGCCGGTGAGGGTGGAGTAGATGCTGAGCAGGTTGCTGACGCCCGGCTTGTTCTCCGCGTCGTAGCGGATGACGGTCTCGGTGTCGGTGACCGCGCTCTTGACCTTCTTCGCGGTGACCTTCGGCTCGTCGAGGAGGTTGATGAGGCCCTTCGGCGTCGACGCCGACTTGCTCATCTTGATCGACGGGTCCTGAAGGTCGTAGATCTTCGCCGTCTCCTTCAGGATGTACGGCGCCGGGACGGTGAAAGTCTCGCCGAAGCGGCCGTTGAAGCGCTCGGCCAGGTCACGCGTGAGCTCGATGTGCTGCCGCTGGTCCTCACCGACCGGCACCTGGTGGGCCTGGTAGAGGAGGATGTCCGCGACCTGCAGGATCGGGTACGTGAAGAGGCCGACCGTGGCGCGGTCCGCCCCCTGCTTGGCGGACTTGTCCTTGAACTGCGTCATGCGGCTCGCCTCGCCGAACCCCGTGAGGCAGTTCATGACCCAGCCGAGCTGAGCGTGCTCGGGGACGTGGCTCTGGACGAAGAGCGTGCACCGGTCCGGATCGAGTCCTGCGGCGAGGAGCTGCGCGGCGGCGAGCCGGGTGTTCGCACGCAGTTCCGAGGGGTCCTGCGGGACAGTGATCGCGTGCAGGTCCACCACCATGTAGAAGGCGTCGTGGGACTCCTGCAGCGCCACCCACTGGCGGACCGCACCGAGGTAATTGCCGAGGTGGAACGAGCCTGCGGTGGGCTGGATTCCGGAGAGCACGCGGGGACGATCAGAGGCCATGCCCTCATTCTCTCAGGTGTCTCTCATTGCTCGGGGTCAGGTTCGCGACGTGCGGGCGTCGCGTGAGGGAATCCGCGGGTCCGGCCGGCACGCGGCGTGACGGACCGTGAGAACTCGGGCGTGTCGAGTGGGAACCGATCACCGTCGACCGGTGTATCAAGCGTGTGAGGACACCGGGGGAAGTCCTGGAGGTGGGCCGCGTCGTCGACGAAGGTGCGGTGATCGCCCGTGTGCGCGCCGGAGAGCCGGAGGCGTACGCGGAGCTGGTTCGCGCTTTCACCGGCATCGCCCTGCGAGCAGCGAAGGCGCTGGGCGCGGGGGCCGATGCCGAGGATGTCGTACAGCAGTCCTTCTTCAAGGCGTATCGCAGCTTGGGACGGTTCAAGGACGGCTCGGCTTTCAAGCCGTGGCTGTTGAAGATCGTCGCCAATGAGACAAGGAACACAGTGCGGACGGCGGGCCGGCAGCGGTCGGTCGCCGGTCGGGAAGCAGCGATGGTCGAGGCCGAGCCGTTGATACCGGAGTCGGCGGATCCTGCGGTCGCGGCGGTCGAGGTGGAGCGCCGCGCCGAGCTGCTGGCTGCTCTGGATCTGCTGAGCGAGGAGCACCGGCTGGTGGTCGTGCACCGCTATCTGCTCGAGATGGACGAAGCGGAGACGGCTCAGGCTCTGGGCTGGCCGCGTGGCACGGTCAAGTCCCGGCTCAATCGCGCACTGCGCAAGCTGGGACAGCTGCTGCCGGCGGGCCACACGACTTCGCGAGTCCCGGCACCGCGGCCGGGGAAGGAAGGTGCCAGACATGAGCGAGCCTCGCGATGAGCGCCCGGAGCTCCCGGAGGAGCTGCGCGCGCTGGGACGGTTCATGAACGGTCCGGACGGCGTGGGCGAGACCATGGCGGAGCGCGTGCTGGCACAGATCATCGCCGAGCAAGTGCCGGCGTCCACCGTGGGGCCACCGGGGCCTCGTGAGCGAGCGCGTCGGACAGTGCGATGGGCTCGGCAGCGGTGGCGGCTGCTCACCGCCGCCTTGTGCGGTGTGGCGGCGGTCGTCGTACTCACGCCGCAGGTCCGGGCTGCCGTCTACGACTGGTTCGGCTTCGGCGGGATCGAGATCCACTACGCGCCGTCGACATCACCGGCTCCGGCACCGGGTGCTCAGGACCGCAGGTGTGGTGCGCCGCTCGCCATGGACGAAGCCGTGGTGAAGGCGGGGTTCCGCCCCCTGGTCCCGGCCGAGCTGGGGTCGCCCGACTCGATCGCCGTGACGTACGCGCCGGGCGACCGCCCGGTGGTCAGCCTCTGCTGGCGGAAGGACGACCGCACGGTACGTCTCGACGAGTTCCCTGCCCGTCTGGACATCGGGTTCACCACGACCGTCTCGGATCCTCCGGACCAGGTGTCCGTGGGCCGGGAGTCCGGGCTGTGGTTCGCCCAGGAGCGTCGGGCGGGTTTCCAGCTGCTCGACGGTCAGGGACAGCGATGGCATCAGGCACAGCCGACGGCCGGGCCGGCCATGCTGTGGTCACACGGCGCGCATCTCACGCTGCGTTTGGAGGGGGTGGCTTCCGAGGGGAGGGCGCTGAAGATCGCACGCTCCACGGACGATCGCGGCGGAAGCCTGTGAGTGGGCAGCAGCGGGGCCACGGCTTTGCCGCTGCTGCCGCTGGCTCCGTCGGGCGGGAAGAAAAGCCCGCCGCGGGCGGAACCTGGACGACGCGAGCGGTGTACCAGAAGTGAACCGGTTCGGAGGGGCCGTGCCGGTTGGTCGACTGGGGGGATCGTATGCGTGCGGTACGGAATCTGGCCGCCCTGTTCACAGCGCTGGCGGCCGCGCTGGGACTGGTGCTGTGGGGCACGGCTCAGGCCTCGGCGGGCGGGCCGACGAGCGTCCTGGTCGTGTCGCCCGAGAGCAAGGAAAGCGCGTCGCTCTATTTCAGCGACAAGGACTACGAGCGGCTGGCCCGGCTGCTCGGGGAGCCGGGTGAGACCAAGGGGGCGTTACCGCCGGGCCTGGGGGTCGGTGCCGGCAGGCGGCTCAATGTGACGTGGCTGCTCCACGACATACAGCCGTGGCGCGTGGACCGCGTCTATCCGGACACGCCGGGCAGCAAGGAGGTCTGGATCCACACGTCGACCGACATGAACGGGTTGAACGGGATCTGGCACACCGCTGACAAGCCCGCAGAGCTGCGGTCTCTGATGCGCGAGCTCGGGGTCATGGGGAAACGGTCGCCGGGCGGCAGGGACCCCGTCGCGCCTGCTGCCGAGCCGTCCCGCAATCTCACGATGGCGAAGCCTGACGACCCGGCGACGAGTACTCCGGCCCAGGCCGCCGGACCGGCGCCCGACGCAGTGGCAGTCGGCTGGTGGTGGGTGGTGCCCGGCGTGCTGGCCGGTGCCGCGTTGGGGCTGCTGCTGCGGCCTCTGGTCTCCGGCTTGCCCCACAGGGTGGCGGAGGTGCGCCGGCGCAGAGAGCACGGGCCGCGTCAGGAGCTGCGGGACATATGAAGCCGCCGTTCCCTGCCGGGCCGGCCCGCTGCTCAGGAGTGCCGACGTCCCGGTGCACGGGGCCCGTCTCCGGACCGGCCGGAGGGAGCCCGGTGCACCGGAACCGGGATCAGGTGAGGTCGACGCTCGGGTAGAGCGGGAAGCCGGCGAGCAGGTCGGCGGCCCGGTGGGCCACCTCGTCGGAGATCTTGGCGTCCAGGACGTGCTGGGCCTTGGACTGGGTGCCCTTGCTGGTGGTGCCGGGCTCGGCCGCCGCCAGGACGCGGTCCATCAGGGCGGCGATCTCGTCCATCTCGGCGGTGCCCAGACCGCGGGTGGTCAGGGCGGGCGTGCCGATGCGGATGCCGGAGGTGTACCAGGCGCCGTTCGGGTCGGCCGGGATGGCGTTGCGGTTGGTGACGATGCCGGAGTCAAGGAGCGCGGACTCGGCCTGGCGGCCGGTCAGACCGTAGGAGGTGGCGACATCGATCAGATTCAGGTGGTTGTCCGTGCCGCCGGTGACCAGGGTGGCGCCGCGGCGGGTGAGGCCTTCGGCGAGGGCGCGGGCGTTGTCGACGACGGCCTGGGCGTAGGTGCGGAACTCGGGGCGCCGGGCCTCGGCCAGGGCGACGGCCTTGGCGGCCATGACGTGGGGCAGGGGGCCGCCGAGGACCATCGGGCAGCCTCGGTCGACCTGGTCCTTGAGGGAGTCGTCGCAGAGCACCATGCCGCCGCGCGGGCCGCGCAGCGACTTGTGGGTGGTGGTCGTGACGATCTGGGCGTGCGGCACCGGGTCGAAGTCGCCGGTGAGCACCTTTCCGGCGACGAGGCCGGCGAAGTGCGCCATGTCGACCATCAGCGTGGCGCCGACCTCGTCCGCGATCTCCCGCATGATGCGGAAGTTCACCAGGCGGGGGTAGGCCGAGTAGCCGGCGACGATGATCAGCGGCTTGAACTCGCGGGCCTGTGCGCGCAGCGCCTCGTAGTCGATCAGGCCGGTGGCCGGGTCGGTGCCGTAGGAGCGCTGGTCGAACATCTTGCCGGAGATGTTGGGGCGGAAGCCGTGGGTGAGGTGGCCGCCCGCGTCCAGGGACATGCCGAGCATGCGCTGGTTGCCGAAGGCCTGGCGCAGCTCGGCCCAGTCGGCGTCGGTCAGGTCGTTGATCTGGCGGACGCCGGTCTTCGCCAGGAAGGGCGCCTCGACACGGTCGGCGAGCACGGCCCAGAAGGCGACGAGGTTGGCGTCGATGCCGGAGTGCGGCTGGACGTAGGCGTGCTGGGCGCCGAAGAGCTCACGGGCGTGCTCGGCGGCGAGGGACTCCACCGTGTCGACGTTGCGGCAGCCGGCGTAGAAGCGGCGGCCGACGGTGCCCTCGGCGTACTTGTCGCTGAACCAGTTGCCCATGGTCAGCAGCGTGGCCGGGGACGCGTAGTTCTCGGAGGCGATCAGCTTGAGCATCTCGCGCTGGTCGGTGAGCTCCTGGCCGATGGCGTCGGCGACACGGGGCTCCACGCCCCGGATGACGTCGAGAGCGGCGCGGTATGCGGTGGATTCAGGGGTCAGATCAGTCATCGGGCTGCCTCCGGACGCGGTCGGTTCACGGTTCGGCCCAGGCGCACGGCACATCGTTCCCGAGCCGCTCCCCGATGGTCGGTCCCATCCCAGCGCGCCAGTCACGGCCCTGGGATCACAGTACCGGGCTCGCCGCCGCGCGAGGTTTCCACGTCCACCATGCGAGCGACGATAGGAAGGGGCCACACACCCGTCTCGCGCCGTATCAGCCGAAAGGCTTTCAGTGCCGTCAGAACGGAGATCCCGTGACTTCTGTGACTCCTCCCCCCGCTGAAGACGCGCGGGCCGCCACGGAGAGCTACATCAGCTCCTCGGACGCCCACAGCGCGCACAACTACCACCCGCTGCCGGTCGTCGTCGCCACGGCGGACGGGGCCTGGATGACGGATGTCGAGGGGCGCCGCTACCTCGACATGCTCGCCGGATACTCGGCGCTCAATTTCGGGCACGGGAACCGCCGGCTGATCGAGGCGGCGAAGGCCCAGCTGGAGCGGGTCACGCTGACCTCCCGGGCGTTCCATCACGACCGGTTCGCGGACTTCTGCACGGAGCTCGCTGAGTTGTGCGGCATGGAGATGGTGCTGCCGATGAACACGGGCGCGGAGGCGGTCGAGACGGCGGTGAAGACCGCCCGCAAGTGGGGGTACCGGGTGAAGGGCGTGCCGGACGGCCGGGCCCGGATCGTGGTCGCGAGCGACAACTTCCACGGGCGGACGACGACGATCGTCAGCTTCTCCACGGATCCGGAGGCGCGGGCCGACTTCGGTCCGTACACGCCGGGGTTCGACATCGTGCCCTACGGGGATCTGGCGGCTCTGCGGGACGCGGTGACGGAGGACACCGTGGCGGTGCTGCTGGAGCCGATCCAGGGGGAGGCCGGCGTCCTGGTCCCACCGCCCGGCTATCTCACCGGGGTCCGGGAGCTGACGCGCGAGCGGAACGTGCTGTTCATGGCGGACGAGATCCAGTCCGGGCTGGGCCGCACGGGCCGGACGTTCGCCTGTGAGCACGAGGGCGTGGTGCCCGACGTCTACGTGCTGGGCAAGGCGCTCGGCGGCGGTGTGGTCCCGGTGTCGGCGGTCGTGTCGAGCGAGGAGGTGCTGGGTGTCTTCCGGCCGGGCGAGCACGGGTCGACGTTCGGCGGGAATCCGCTGGCCTGCGCGGTCGCGCTGGAGGTGATCGCGATGCTGCGGACCGGGGAGTTCCAGAAGCGGGCCGCGGAACTCGGGGACCACCTGCACGCGGAGCTGGGCCTGCTGGCCGGGGCGGGCAAGGTGGCGCAGGTGCGCGGGCGCGGGCTCTGGGCGGGTGTCGACATCGATCCGTCGCACGGGACGGGCCGGGAGATCTCGGAGAAGTTGATGGACCGGGGCGTCCTGGTGAAGGACACCCACGGCTCCACGATCCGGATCGCCCCGCCCCTGGTGATCAGTAAGGAGGACCTGGACTGGGGGCTCGACCAGCTCCGTGCGGTACTCGGCGCGTGATCGGCGGCGCCCGGAGAGATCCGTCGTTCCTTGACAACTGAAGAGTGCAGAAGTCCCGGCCCGCCCTCGCGTCGGGCGGGCCGGCGAGCCCCTCCGGTCCGGTCGGCGGCTAGAGGATGACGTGGGGCAGGAAGCGGGCGTACTCGTCCGTGACCAGGCCCGCGGACTCGCGGATTCCGAGGCCGGCCGATTCGTTCTCGACGACCCAGGCGCCGAGGACGACACGGTTGCCGTCGAAGTCGGGCAGGGGCATCAGCTCCTGGTAGCAGCAGGCCTCGTCGTTCGGCTTTGGAGCCGGATCCTGTGCGCCGGCTTCGTGGAGGGTGACGCCCGCTCCTTCGCGCCCGAGGAGCGGCTTGGTCACGTAGCCGGTGGTGTCGGCGAGTTCTCGGGGCCCGTCCAGGTAGGCCGGCAGAAGGTTCGGGTGGCCGGGGAAGAGTTCCCAGAGCACGGCGAGGAGTGCCTTGTTGGAGAGGAGCATCTTCCAGGCGGGTTCGATCCAGAGGGTGGTGCCGGTGCCGCCGCCGTTGTCGAGCGTGTCGAGGACGTGTGGGGCGAACCGGTCCGTGGTGAGCCACTCCCAGGGGTAGAGCTTGAAGCAGCTGCGGATGAAGCGGAGCTTCTTGTCCACGAAGCGGCGTGACAGCCGGTCCCAGCCGATGTCCTCGACAGAGATCGCTTCCGTGTCCAGGCCGGCCTGTTCGGCGGTCTCGCGGAGGTACGCCACGGTCATGAGGTCCTCGCCGAGTTCATCGGCGGCGGAGTGCGCGAAGTACAGGGGGCTGCCGGGCGGGAGGAGGGCGGCCTGCTTCTTCCAGGCTTCGACGAGTCGTTCGTGAAGGGAGTTCCACTGGTCGGCGCCCGGGAAGCGCTCCTCCATCCAGAACCACTGCGGGCCCGCGGCCTCGATGAGGGAGGTGGGGGTGTCGGCGTTGTACTCCAGCAGTTTCGCCGGGGCCCCGGTGCGACTGTCGTAGTGGAGGTCGAACCGCCCGTAGACGGAGGGCAGTTCGTCGCGCCGGCGCCAGGACTCGCGGACCAGGTCGGCCAGGCGGGGGTCCGTGATGCCGAGGTCGGCGAGGCGGTCCTGGCTGACGAGGTGCTCGGCCGCGGCCAGGCACATCTCGTGGAGTTCCTCGACGACCTCCTCCAGCGCCTCGACCTCGGGCAACGAGAACGCGTAGTAGGCGCTCTCGTCCCAGTACGGGCGCAGGGAGTCGTCCGGATAGCGGGTCAGGGGGTAGATGAGCCCCTGCTCCTCGACGGTCTGCTGCCAACCGTCGCGGGGTTCTGTCGTGTGGCGTTCCATGGTGGGATCAGCCGCCTCCGGAGCCGGAGCCCGAGCAGCCGAAGCCGCCCCGGTCGACGGCCTCGCTGCGGCTGAAGGTGCCGTAGTCGGCGTACCGGCCGCTGACGTCGGCGTCGTAGTACCAGTCGCCGTCGACCCGGCTGCCGCGGCTGGTGCCGCTAGCGCTGCCGCCCGTTCCGGTCTTGCGTCCCTTGCCGGCCGAGCTCGAACCGGACTTGCAGTACTGGTCGCTGACGACCTTGTAGCCGTTGACCACGTCGTAGCTGTCGCGGTCGACGCAGCGCCGGTCCGGCTCGGATCCGCACGAGGTCAGGGCTGTCGCGAGCACGCCCATGCCGCCGAGCACGACCGTGCTGGACCGCAGTCGTCGTCTGTTCTCCGCCATTGGTTGAGCTCCCCCGTTCCACCGGCGCCGTCCGAGTGCTGAAGGCCGGCGCCCGCATGATGCGGCGCACTGAATTCACGGCTCAGTTCGCCACGGTCGGTGATTGTCGGCGGCCAGCGTAGAAGAACACGTCGGTGGTCCGCACCATGGCTCCGAGGGTGGGGTCCGCATCGTTCCTCTAGGGTCGCTCCGTGCCTATTGGAATGATTTGTGCGCTGGGTTCCGCGTTGTGCTTCGGGACAGCGTCCGTGCTTCAGGCGATGGCGGCGCGGGCCACGGCACCGGGGACGGGGTCGGGAGTCGATCCGGCGCTCCTGGTACGGGCGTTGCGGCAGTGGCGGTATCTGGCGGGACTCGCCCTCGACGGCCTCGGGTTCGTGCTGCAGGTCGTGGCGCTGCGGTCGCTGCCCATCTACGCAGTCGGCGCGGCGCTGGCCGCGAGCTTGGCCGTCACGGCCGTCGTGGCGGCCCGGTTGCTGCGGGTGCGGTTGAGCGGGGCGGAGTGGGGTGCGGTCGGGGCCGTGTGCGCGGGGCTCGCGATGTTGGGTCTGGCGTCGGGTGCGGAGGGCGATCAGGCCGGTTCGGACGCGCTGCGGTTCGCCATGCTCGGGGTGGCGGTGGGCGTTCTGGGGCTCGGGGCGGTGGCGGGCCGACTGCCGGGGCGGGGGCGGGCGCTCGCGTTGGGGTTGGGGGCGGGCTTCGGGTTCGGGGTGGTCGAGGTGAGCGTGCGGCTCATTGATGAACTGTCGCCGGGAGCATTGCTGGCCAATCCGGCGCTGTACGCGCTGCTGGTGGGCGGGGGTGCGGCGTTCCTGCTGCTGACGTCGGCGCTCCAGCGGGGCTCGGTGACGGTGGCCACGGCCGGGATGGTCGTCGGGGAGACGGTGGGGCCCGCGTTGGTGGGTGTGGTGTGGCTGGGCGATCGGACGCGGCCCGGGCTGGAGTGGCTGGCGGTGACGGGGTTCGTGGTGGCGGTGGCAGGGGCGCTCGCGCTGGCGCGGTTCGGGGAGGCGCCGGGAGTCGAGGAGGTGGATCCGGTGCGGGTGAGGGACTGAGCGCTGCCGCCTCGGTCGCCCGGCTCCAGTCCAGCGCCGGCTGTGGCTCCGGCCCCGGCTCCAGCCCCGGCTCCGGCTCCGGCTCCGGCTTAGGTCTGGCCTGGTGCTGGGTCCGGCGTCTACGGCAGCACCCTGCACAGGGCGTCGAGGGCACCGGACCAGGCGTGGTCGGCGGGGGTTCCGTAGCCGACCACCAGGGCGTCGGGGCGAGGTACGGACGGGGCGGCGTGGGGGTGGCGGTAGGTGGAGAGGCCGGTGACTCCGAGGCTCTGCCAGGCGGCGGCACGGACCACGGACTGTTCGGTGCCGGGCGGGAGTTGGAGGACGGCGTGGAGGCCGGCGGCGATTCCGGTGGCGTGGACGGTGGGCGCGCGTTCCGCGAGGGCTTCGACGAGTTGGTCGCGGCGGCGGCGATAGCGGAGGCGGGCGCTGCGCAGGTGGCGGTCGTAGGCGCCGGAGTTCAGGAACTCGGCGAGGGTGAGCTGGTCGAGGACGCCGCAGGACCAGTCGCTGGGGCCCTTCGCCTCGGCGACCTCCTGGGTGACGGACTCGGGCAGCACCATCCAGCCGAGGCGCAGGCCCGGGGCCAGGGACTTGCTCGCGGTGCCGAGGTAGACGACGCGGTCGGGGTCCAGGCCCTG
Source organism: Streptomyces sp. NPDC059524 (assembly GCF_042749255.1). NCBI lineage: Bacteria > Bacillati > Actinomycetota > Actinomycetes > Kitasatosporales > Streptomycetaceae > Streptomyces > Streptomyces sp. NPDC059524. Next base: position 42,238 of record NZ_JBHYTK010000034.1, read on the forward strand.
GAGGGCGCCGACGGGCTGCCGGTCGTAGCGGAACTCGCCGTCGTAGTCGTCCTCGAGGATCAGGGCGCCTGTGCGGCGGGCCCAGTCGACGACGGCGGCGCGTCGGTCCGGGTGGAGGGGGACGCCGATGGGGAACTGGTGGGCGGGAGTCAGCAGAACAGCGCCCACGGCCGGGAGGAGCGAGGGGGAGGTGGAGCGCCGGGAGGGGGCCGGGGTGCCGGCAGGCGCGGGCGCAGGGGCGTGGCGGGCGGGAGAGGGAAGACCGGGGTGGGCGTCCAACTCGGCGGTGTTCGTGCCGAGTTCGTCCAGCGGGAGGGGGTGGGTGCGGAGGGACGTGCGGGTGAGGATGTCCCAGTGGGCGTCGAGGCCGTAGCTCTCCACGGCGACGTCCCGGACGCCCCGGCGGTGGAGGACTTCACCGAGGAGCCGTAGGCCGTGGACGAAGCCGGCGCAGATGACGATGCGGTCGGGGTCGGCGTGGACGCCGCGGGCGCGGGCGAGGTAGCCGGCGAGGGCGGTGCGGAGTTCGGGGCGGCCGCGGGGGTCGCCGTAGCCGAGGGCGTCGTTCGGGGCGGCGGTCAGGGCGCGGCGGGCCGCCTTGAGCCATTCGGCTCGGGGGAAGGAGGCGAGGTCGGGGCTGCCGGGGTCGAGGTTGTGGCGCGGGGGGCCCGGGGTGCGGCGGGCGGGGGCGCGGGGTGGGCGGGGGGCTTCCACGGGGCGTTCGGCGACGCGGGTGCCGGAGCCCTGGCGGGCGGTGAGCCAGCCTTCGGCCACAAGGTCGGTGTAGGAGTCGGCGACGGTGTTGCGGGCGATGCCGAGGTCGACGGCGAGGGTGCGGGAGGACGGCAGGCGGGTGCCGGGGGCGAGGCGGCCGCTGCGGACGGCTTCGCGGAGCGCGTCGGTGAGGCCGCGGCGCAGGCCGGAGCCCGTGGGCTCGATGTGCAGGTCGATGCCGAGTGCCTGCCGGGAGGCCGAAGTGGCCCAGGAATCCTCCATGGAAATGGACCATACCCCTGGGCTAATGCGTTCGTAGGGTCGTGGCATGACCACGAGCGAGACGGACCAGGTGAACGGGATGAACGAGGCCGGCGAGAGCAGTGCGGCGCGGGACGGTGGCGGCGGGGCCGACGCGGGGGCGGGTCGCGCCCTGGTGCACGAGCACAGCCCGCGGCTGGACTGGGCGCGGCATGCGCCGGAGGTCTACAAGGCGATGGTCCGGCTGGACGCGGCAGCCCGTAAGGGGCTGGATCCGGTGACGTACGAGCTGGTCAAGATCCGGGCGTCGCAGATCAACCATTGCGCGTTCTGTGTCGACATGCACAGCAAGGACGCGCTGGCCGCCGGGGAGAGCGTGGAGCGGATCGTGCAGCTCAGCGCGTGGGAGGAGTCGAAGCACTTCTACACGGCGAAGGAGGTGGCGGCGCTCGCGCTGACGGAGGCGATCACGGTGCTGACGGACGGGTTCGTGCCGGACGACGTGTACGAGGAGGCGGCGCGGCTGTACGGGGAGGAGGAGCTGGCGCAGTTGATCGCGGCGATCACGACGATCAACGCCTGGAACCGGTTCGGGGTGTCGACGCGGATGGTCGCGGGGCACTACAAGCCGGCGGCCGCCAAGTGACGGCTCGCACCACCGTGTTGGCGCCGCAGGTGCGGGACGCGATGGTGGCCTTGGGGGCGGCGGCGAAGAAGGGGCTCGGGGATCCCGTGCTCGCCGAGTTGGTGATGATCCGGGCGTCGCAGATCAACGCGTGCGCGTTCTGCCTGGACATGCACGTCGATGTCGCGGTGGAGAAGAACGGGGAGGGGGCCGAGCGGATCGCGTTGCTGAGCGCGTGGCGGGAGGCCGGCGAGCTCTACAGCGAGCGGGAGCGGGCGGCCCTGGCGCTGACCGAGGCGGTGACGGTGCTGACGGACGGGTTCGTGCCGGACGACGTGTTCGAGCAGGCCGCGAAGTATTTCGACGAGGCCGAACTCGCTCATCTTCTCGGGGTGATCACGGTCATCAACAGTTGGAACCGGCTGATGGTCAGCCGGCGTATCGAGCCTGGAGGGCCGGCCTGGTGAGTGCCGTCGAGACGTTCCGCGCGCTGCATCACGGGCGCTCCCCCGCCGATCCGCTCGTGCTGCCCGGGCCGTGGGACGCGGCCAGTGCGCGGGTCTTCGAGGAAGCGGGGTTCCCTGCCCTGGCGACGCCGAGCGCGGGGGTCGCGGTGTCGCTCGGGTACGAGGACGGGCGGACGCCGGCGGAGGAGATGTTCGCGGCGGTGGCCCGGATCGTACGGTCGGTGTCGGTCCCGGTGTCGGCGGACATCGAGGGCGGGTACGGGATGGCGCCGAAGGAGCTGGTGGAGCGGCTGCTCGCGACGGGGGCGGTCGGCTGCAACCTGGAGGACTCGGCGCCGGCGGACGGTGGTTCGGGGGATGGCGCAGGTGCCGGTGCCAGTGCCGGTGGCCGGGTCGGTGCGGGGCTCAAGGATGCGGCGCGGCACGCGGACTGGCTGGCCGAGGTGCGGGCGGTGGCCGGTGAGGAGGTCGTGCTGAACGCGCGCATCGACACGTTCATCCGGGGTGCGGCGGATCCGGTCGGGGAGGCCATCGAGCGGGCCCGCTTGTACGTCGATGCCGGGGCGGACTGCGTGTATCCGATCGGTGCGCCGGCCGAGGTGCTGCCGCGGCTGCGGGCCGGGATCGAGGGGCCGGTGAACGTGGGGGCGCCGCCGGGTGGGCCTTCGCTGCGGGAGTGGGGCGAGTTGGGGGCGACGCGGATCACGTTCGGGCCGGGCCTGCAGCGCAGGGCGACCGCGGCGCTGCGGGAGATCGCGGACCAGCTCCGCTGAGCGGCACATTGGCACCAATGCCGGTGCCGGTTGGGTGTCGGCACCAGTACGGGCGCCGCTCCCGGTGGCGCTCCCAACGCCGCACCCAGCGCCGCTCCCGATGGACGAGATGCCCGGGAGGAAAGATGGCGCCGGGTGCCCCCGTCAGGAGGGGCACCCGGCAATGAGGAACCTGCCCCGTCGGTGGGGCGGCCACGCCTCGGGGGGGCGGGGAGTTGGTCCGGATGTGGGGTTACTTGGGGAGCCAGGCCTGCCACGTGGAGCGGTGGCGGTCGACCCACTTCTTGGCGGCCTGCTCCGGGGTCAGCTTCTGCTCGGCGATCATGAGGGAGACCTCGTTCTGGTCCTCAGTCGTCCAGCGGAAGTTCTTCAGGAGGGCCGCGGCCTTGCCGCCGTCCTTGGAGAAGTCGGCGTTGAGGTACTTCTGCAGCGGCGTCTTCGGGTAGGCGCAGGTGATCGCGTCCGGGTCGGCGTCGCAGCCGTCCTTGTACGGCGGCAGCTTCACCTCCGTCATGGGCACCTTCTTGAAGAGCCACTGCGGCTGGTACCAGTACGTCAGGAAGGGCTTCTTCTGCTTGGCGAACTGCTTGATCTGGGTGATCTGAGCGGCTTCGGAGCCGGAGAAGACGACCTGGTAGTTCAGCTTCAGGTTCTTGACCAGCGCCTTGTCGTTGGTGACGTAGGACGGGGAGCCGTCCAGGAGCTGGCCCTTGCCGCCGCTCTCGGCGGTCTTCAGCTGGGAGGCGTACTTGTTGAGGTTCTTCCAGTTCGTGACGTCGGGGTGCTGCTTGGCGAAGTACGTCGGGACGAACCAGCCGATGTGTCCGGTGACGCCGAGGTCGCCGCCGTTCACGATCGTCTTCTTGTCCTTGACGTAGCGGGCCTCCTGGTCGGGGTGGCCCCAGTCCTCCAGGATCGCGTCGACGCGGCCCTGGCTGAGGGCGTCCCAGGCGGGGATCTCGTCGACCTGGACGGTGTCGACGCGGTAGCCGAGCTCGTGCTCCAGGAGGTACTGGGCGACGGCGACGTTGGCCTGGGCGCCGACCCAGGACTGGACGGAGAGGGTCACCGTCTTGGCGCCGTGTGCGTTGGCGTACGGGGAGGACTGCTTGGTCATGTCGGCGGCGCCGCAGCCGGTGACCACCAGCAGGGCGCCGGCCCCGGCGACGGCCGCCAGCGTCTTGCGACGGCGCGTGCGGAAGAGTCGGTTCCTGAAGAGTCGGTTGCCGAAGAGTCGGTTGTTGGAGGGACGGCTACTGAAGGGGCGGTTGCTGAAAGGGCCTCGCATGGTTCAGGCCCCCTTTCCGGTGGAGCGGCGTTCCGTCGGCTGGGTGACGCGGTCGAGCATGAGGCCGAGGCAGACGATCGCCGCGCCGGCGACGAGGCCGGTGGCGAGTTCACCCCGGGCGAGGCCCGCGATCACGTCGTAGCCGAGGGCGCCGCCGCCGACGAGGCCGCCGATGATGACGACGGCGAGGACCAGGACGACGCCCTGGTTGACGGCGAGCAGCAGGGCCGGGCGGGCGAGCGGGAGCTGGACCTGGCGCAGTTGCTGGCCGGTGGTGGCGCCCATGGAGCGGGCCGATTCCATCGCGGCGGGGTCGACCTGGCGCAGGCCCTGGGTGGTGATGCGGACGACGGCGGGCAGCGCGTAGACGACGGCCGCGGCGACCGCGGGGGCGCGGCCGACGCCGAAGAGGGCGACGACCGGGATGAGGTAGACGAACTGCGGGAGGGTCTGGAAGACGTCGAGGACGGGCCGCAGAAGGCGTTCGAGGCGGGAGCTGCGGGCCGCGGCGATGCCGATGGCGAAGCCGAGGACCAGGGTCACCGCGACGGCGGCGAGGACCTGGGACAGGGTGTCGAGCGAGGGCTTCCAGACGCCGAGGACGCCGATCGCGGCCATGGCGAGCACGGCGGTCAGGGCGGTGCGCCAGGTGCCGATGAGCCAGGCGAGCGCGGCGACGATCAGCAGGACGGACCACCAGGGCAGCCAGGTCAGGCCCGAGCGGAGCGGGTCGAGGATCCAGGTGGTGAAGTGGGCGGCCCAGTCGGCGGTGCCGCCGATGTAGGGGACGCCGCTGTAGAGGTGGTCGGTCATCCAGTCGACGGCGTCGTTGACGGGGGCGGCGATGCCCACGACCCAGGAGTCGGGCCAGTCGAGCCGGTCGGCGAAGCGGGAGGCGAGCGCGACGAGGACGGTGCCGGCCGCGACGACGCCCCACTTCCAGGGGGCCGGGGCGTGTTCGTCCGCGCCGAGGCGTTCGCCGGCGGCGCCGGTGACGCGGTCGAGGACGACGGCGAGCAGGACGATCGGGATGCCGGCGGCGAGTGCGGCGCCGACGTCGACGGAGGCGAGCGCCTGGTAGACGCGGTCGCCGAGGCCGCCCGCGCCGATGACGGAGGCGATGACGGCCATGGAGAGGGCCATCATGATCGTCTGGTTGAGGCCGAGCAGGAGTTCCTTGCGGGCCAGCGGGAGGCGCGCGGTGAGGAGCCGCTGGCGGGCGGTGGCGCCGAGCGAGGCGACGGCCTCCATGACGCCGCCGTCGGCGGAGCGCAGGCCGAGCGCGGTGAGGCGGGCCATGGGCGGGGCGGCGTAGACGACGGTGGCGAGGACCGCGGCGGGGACGCCCATGCCGAAGATCAGGACGACGGGCAGCAGGTACGCGTAGGCAGGAAGCACCTGCATCGTGTCGAGGACCGGGCGCAGGGCGCGGTGCATGGTGTCGCTCAGGCCCGCGGCGAGGCCGAGCAGGGCGCCGAGGATCACCGAGACGAGGACCGCGACGACCATCAGCGCGAGGGTCTGCATGGTCGGCACCCACATGCCGAGGACGCCGCAGATCAGGAACGCGGCGACGGCGCCGGCGGCGAGCCGGAGGCCGGCGACGCGCCAGGCGACGAGTCCGGCGGCGGCCGTCACTCCGGCCCAGCCGGCGGCGAGCAGCACCAGGTAGACGGCGCGTACGGAGACGATGACGGCGTTGCTGATGTGGCCGAAGAAGTAGAGGAACAGCGGGTGGCTGTCGCGGTGGTCGAGGATCCAGGTGCTGGCGTCGGTCAGCGGCTGGGAGAAGTCGACCGTGAGGGCGTGGGGCCAGCTGCCGCTGGACCACTGGGCGTGCGCGAGCGGTACGAGGACGGCCGCGACGACGGCGAGCAGCAGGAGCTTGCCGAGGGCGCGGTGGCGTCGCAGGCCCGCGAGGGGACCCGCCCCGGTCTTCTCGAACGGGGCGGTGGTCACGGCGGCCGCCATCAGACCGCCTCCTCGCCCTCGGGGGCCCGTCCCGTCGTGGCCCGGTCACCCACCTCGGAGGAAGCCTCGTCGGAGGAGCCGGAGCCGGTCCCCGCCGGGGCGGAATCCGTGCCGGCGACGACGTCGATGAGCCGCTCGTGGTCGACGACTCCGACACAGCGCCCCTCGTCCATCACACGCACGGCGAAGCCGGAGCGGGCGACGGCCTCGATGGCCTCGGAGACGGTCGCGTCGGGGGCGATGGCGGGGCCGCGCCCGGCCTCGTCGCTGTCCGCGGGGCGCATCGCCCGGCGCACGGTCATGACCTGCTCGCGCGGCACGTCGCGGACGAACTCGCGGACGTAGTCGTCGGCGGGGGCGCCGACGATCTCCTCGGGAGTGCCGAGCTGGACGATGCGACCGTCGCGCATGAGGGCGATGCGGTCGCCGAGGCGCAGCGCCTCGTTGAGGTCGTGCGTGATGAAGACCATCGTGCGGCCCTCCTCGCGGTGCAGGCGCACGACCTCCTCCTGCATGTCGCGCCGGATCAGCGGGTCGAGCGCGCTGAACGGCTCGTCGAACAGCAGGACTTCGGGGTCGACGGCGAGGGCGCGGGCGAGGCCCACGCGCTGCTGCTGGCCGCCCGAGAGCTGCCCGGGGCGGCGCGATTCGAGTCCTTCGAGGCCGACCTTGGCGACGACCTCGGCGGCCTTGGCCCGGCGTTCGGCGCGGGAGACGCCCTGGATCTCCAGGCCGTAGGCCACGTTGTCGAGGACGGTGCGGTGCGGCAGCAGGCCGAAGTGCTGGAAGACCATGGCGGCGCGGTGCCGGCGCAGTGCGCGCAGCCGCTGCTTGTCCATGGCGAGGACGTCCTCGCCATCGATGGACAGGCTGCCGGAGGTGGGCTCGATGAGCCGGGTCAGGCAGCGGACGAGGGTGGACTTGCCGGAGCCGGACAGGCCCATGACGACGAAGACCTCGCCGCGCTTCACGTCGAAGGAGACGTCGCGGACGGCGGCGGTGCAGCCGGTGCGGGAGCGCAGCGCGGCGGCGTCGAGGCCGGCGAGTTCGGCGTCGCCGGGGACGCGTTCGGGCTTGGGTCCGAAGACCTTCCACAGGTTGCGGACGGCGAAGACGGAGTCCGGCTGCGCGGACTGTCCGTCGTTGTCGCGGGGGGCGGGGTCCTTGACGATGGTCTGCGTGTTCATCAGGCACCACCACCCATCAGCTCGGCGCACTTCTCCCCGACCATGAGAACTCCGATCATCGGGTTCACCGCGGGCATCGTCGGGAAGACGGACGCGTCGGCGATACGGATGGACTGCAGGCCGCGGATCTTCAACTCGGGGTCGACGACGGCGAGTCGGTCGTCCGCGGCACCCATGCGGCAGGTGCCGGCGGGGTGGTAGACGGTGTGGGCGACCTTGCGGGCGTACTCGCTGAGTTCCTCGTCACCGGTGACGTCCGGGCCGGGGCAGACCTCGCGCTTGAGCCAGCCGGCGAGCGGTTCGGTCTTCGCGATCTCGCGGGCGATCCTGATGCCGTCGACGAGGGTGCGGCCGTCGTAGTCGTCCTCGTCGGTGAAGTACCGGAAGTCGAGGGCGGGCTTGACCTCGGGGTCCGCGCTGGTGAGGTAGACGCGGCCGCGGCTGCGCGGCTTGGGGATGTTCGGCGTCATGGACACCCCGTGCTCGGGCTTCTCGTAGCCGAGGCGTTCCGGGTTGTCCGTGAACGGGATTTGGTAGAAGTGGAACATCAGGTCGGGGCCGGATGCGTCCGGGTCGCGCTGGATGAAGAGTCCGGCGTCGCTGTCCATGGCGCTGTTGTCGGGGATCGGCCCGTTCGTCTCCCAGACGATGACCGACTCCGGGTGGTCGAGCAGGTTCTCGCCGACGCCGGGCAGGTCGTGCAGGACCGGGATGCCGAGCTTCTCCAGGTCGGCCTTGGGGCCGATGCCCGAGTGCATGAGCAGGCGCGGGGTGTCGACGGCGCCGGCGCAGACGACGACCTCGTGCCGCGCGGATATCAGGGTCTCGACGCCGTCCTTGTCGCGCACGCGCACGCCGCGCGCGGTGGGGCCCTCGCCCGAGGCCGACGGGGCGTCGAACTCCAGCTTGTAGGCCCAGGTCTCGAGGAGCAGCGTGAGGTTGGGGCGGTCGCCGGCCTCCATGTGGGGGTGGAGGTAGGCCACCGAGGCGGAGGACCGCTTGTTGTTCTCGGGGTGGTAGGCGAGGTCGAAGAAGCCGACGCCGTCCTTGAACGGGCCCTTGTTGAAGCCCTCGACGCGCGGTACGCCGGTCGCCGCCCGCGCCGCGTCGACGAAGTCGCGGGCGATGGCGTTCCGGTCCTTCTCGTCGACGGGGACGATGTTGTTGCGCAGCTTCGTGAAGTACGGGTCCATCGCCTTGTGGTCCCAGCCCTCGGCGCCGGCCGCGGCCCACTCGTCCCAGTCGCCGGGCAGCGGCTTGAAGGAGATGAGGGTGTTGTGCGACGAGCAGCCGCCGAGCACCTTGGCGCGGCTGTGGAGGATGTGCGAGTTGCCGCGCGGCTGCTCGGTCGTGGTGTAGCCGTAGTCGAGGTCTCCGCCGAGCAGGCCGAGCCAGCGGCGCAGGGTCAGCACGTCGTCGCGGTCGATGTCGCTGGGGCCGCCCTCGATGACGGCGACGGTCACGCCGGGGTCCTCGGTGAGGCGGGAGGCGATCACCGATCCGGCGGTGCCACCACCGACCACGACGTAGTCGTACACGGACTGTTCGGGCTTCTCAGACATGCTTCAACTCCTAGGCGCTGCAAGGTTCTGCGCGTAATGAGGACGTACGTCGTTCAGGGCCGGGGGCGCCGCGCGGCGCCCCCGGCGAGAGCGGGGGCCGGGATCAGCCCGCGAACCACCGCACCGGCTTGGGCGCCAGGTTCTGGTACACGTGCTTGGTCTCGCGGTACTCGGCGAGTCCGGCGGGGCCGAGTTCGCGCCCGACGCCGCTCTTGCCGAATCCGCCCCACTCCGCCTGCGGGAGGTAGGGGTGGAAGTCGTTGATCCAGACGGTGCCGTGGCGGAGCCGGCCGGCGACCCGGCGGGCGCGGCCCGCGTCGGCGGTCCAGACGGCGCCGGCGAGCCCGTACTCGGTGTCGTTCGCGAGGGCGACGGCCTCGTCCTCGGTGCGGAAGGTCTCCACGGTGAGGATCGGGCCGAAGGTCTCCTCGCGCACGACCCGCATCTCGCGGTGGCACTGGTCGAGCACCGTCGGCTCGTAGAACCAGCCGGTCGCGGGCCGGACCTCGGAGGGCTCGGGGCGCTTGCCTCCGCTGCGCAGCACGGCGCCCTCGGCGAGGGCGGAGGCCACGTAGGACTCGGTCTTGTCGCGCTGCTGCTCGCTGACGAGGGGGCCGCACTCGACGCCGTCCTCGGTGCCGCGGCCGAGGCGGATCTTCCCGGCGCGGCGGGCGAGTTCGGTGACGAAGCGCTCGCGCACCGACTCCTCGACGATGAGGCGGGCGCCGGCGGAGCAGACCTGGCCGCTGTGGATGAACGCGGCGTTGAGCGCCTGGTCGACGGCGGTGTCGAAGCCGTCCTCGGTCTCGCAGGCGTCGGCGAAGACCACGTTGGGGTTCTTGCCGCCGAGCTCCAGGGCGACCTTCTTGACGTCGGCGGCCGCGGCCTGGGCGACCTTGGTGCCGCTGACCAGGCCGCCGGTGAAGGAGACGAGGTCGACGCCGGGGTGGTCGGACAGGCGGGCGCCGACGGTGGCGCCGGGGCCGGTGACGATGTTGGCGACGCCCTCGGGCAGTCCCGCCTCGATCAGCAGCTCGACGAGGACGACCGTGGTCAGCGGCGTGATCTCGCTCGGCTTGATGACGAAGGTGTTGCCCGCGGCGAGCGCCGGGGCGATCTTCCAGCTGGCCTGGAGCAGCGGGTAGTTCCAGGGGGTGATCATCGAGCAGACGCCGACGGGCTCGTGCACGACGACGCTGTGGATCTCGTCGGACCCGGCGTCGACGACCCGGCCCGCTCCCTCGCCGACGACGAGGTCGGCGAAGTAGCGGAAGGCGTCGGCGACGCAGTCGACGTCGATCCGGCCCTCCTCGACGGTCTTGCCCGCGTCGCGGCTCTCCAGGAGGCCGATCTTCTCGCGGTCGCGGACGAGGAGGTCGGCGGTGCGGCGCAGCAGCGCGGCGCGCTCGGCGACCGGGGTGTGCGGCCAGGGGCCCTCGTCGAAGGCCCGGCGGGCGGCCTCGATCGCGGCGTCCGCGTCCTCGGTGCCGCCTTCGGCGATCACGGCGAAGGGCTTGGCATCCGCCGGGTCGAGGATCTCGCGGGTCGCCCCTGAGGCGGCGCCGCGCCATTCTCCGCCGACATGGATGGTGTGTTGTGCTGACACGTCCTGCTTCGCCTTCCGTTCCAGATCAGTTCCCCCCAGCACCGCGCAGGTCGTTCGTACGCACTGAAGTCGCACTCCGCGGTGATGTCGGAAGCCCCTGCCCGGGGGTGGGCAAAGCATGCGCAACCCATGGCCAAAAGTGCGCTGTGTCACCGCGCGCGTCGCCGAAAGCGGCGAAACGTACCCTGAGGAACGTTCTGTCCGGAGGGGTACGCAACTGAAGACGGCGCGCATGAAGACGCAGCAGAAGAAGGCCCGCGGAAAGGCGCAGAAGAAGACCGGAGCCAAGACCCGAGGCAAGGCCCAAGGGAAGACTCAGGGCAAGGGACAGGGGAAGGCGCCCGGCGCGGAGAAGGCGGGAAAGGCAGGTCAGGCCTGGGTCGTGGTCCTGGCCGTGGTCACGGCCGCGCTGCTGGCGGCCACCGCGCGCTCGGGCGGTGGCGGCGACGGCACGGAGGGTGACCGTGACGCGAAGGCGGCCGCCTCCACACCCCGCGCCACGGCACCGGGCGCGCTCGCCGCGCAGGCGCGCCGGAATCTGCTGACGGCCCCGTCACTGCACGTGACCGTCACGGACCGTTCCGAGGGTGCCGGCCGTTCCGCTCCGTCGGCGATGGATCTGTCCCTGGACCGGGAGGGCGACTGCAGCGGCACCGTCACGTTCGGTGCCCGCGGCTCGGCCTCCGTCCTGCGCCGCGACGACCGGGTGTGGCTGCGGATGGACGCCGCGCTGTGGCGGGCCCGGGTGCCGGGCGCCGCGGGCCGGGCCCTGGCCGAGCGGATCGACGGCCGCTACGTCACCGGCCCCGCCTCCGACCCGACGCTGAAGGACCTCGCGAGCGTGTGCGACCTGGACGCCCTGCACGCGCAGCTCCGCGCGGACGCGCGGGACGAGACGATCACGGAGCGGGGCGGGACCCGCACCCTGCACGGCGTCCGCGTCGTCCCCCTCACCGGGACGAGCACGGACGGCAGCGGGACGCACGTCACCTTGTACGTCACCGCGAGCGGCACCCCGCGCCTGATCGAGCACACCCGCACCGGCGGGCGCACCGACCTCACGACGCGGTACGCGGATCAGGGCGCGCCGGTACAGGTGACGCAGCCGCAGGCGTCGGACACGGTCGAGGTCTCCCGGCTCGGGAAGGCGAAGGGTCAGGGCTGATCGAGGTCCGGCAGCCAGTCCCGCGCCGGGTCGTGGTCCAGCCACCGGCGCCGGCCCGCCAAGTCGGCGCAGGCCCGCAGCAGTTCGGAGATCGCCGGGTGCTCGCGCCCGGCGGGCCACACCAGGGACCAGGCGTACAGCGGGGTCGGTTCGACGAGCGGGACGACGCGCAGGCCCGGGTCGCGGGGCAGCGGGACGTCGGCCGGGAAGAGGGTGAACTGGCCGGGCTCTTCGCGGAGTCGGCCGAGGAAGGCGTCGAGGCCGAGGTTGGGCCCGCCCTGCCGCGCCTCGATGCCGAACCGGTCGGCGAACCGGGTCAGGAAGTCGAGCCGTACGGTCTCGGCGGGATAGCGCAGCACGTACGGGCGCAGGTCGACGGGGCGGAGGGCGTCGGCGGCGGCGAGCGGGTGCCGGGCGCTGAGCACGGCGTCGACGGGTTCGAGCCGCACCAGCCGCCGGACCAGCCCCGCGTCGGGCAGGGCGTGCACGCGGCCGAAGCCCGCGTCGATGTCGCCGCGCGCCAACGCCTCGGCGACGGACGGGTAGTCCCGGCCCGCCCCCGCTTCCACCCGGAGCCCGGGCGCGGCCTCGGTCATCGCGGCGACGGAGCGCAGGGGTGCGTACAGATGCCCCCAGACGTCGAGGCGCAGCGGGCCGGGCGGGGCGCCGCGCGCGGCCTCGACGGCGGCGCGGCCCGCGTCGAGGAGCCGCCGGGCGGGTTCGAGGAACCGGGCGCCCTCGGCGGTGGGCGCCACCCCCTGGGCTCCCCGCTCGAAGAGCCGGACCCCGAGGACGCCCTCCAGCCGGGCGACCCGCTTGGACAGGGCCTGCTGGGTGATCCCGAGCCGTCCGGCGGCCCGCCCGAAGTGCCGCTCGTCGGCGACGGCGGCGAAGGCCCGCACCTGCGCGAGATCGAGGTCCGGGTCGTACTCGGGTTCGGGGCCGCGCTCCACACCGTTCACACCCGGCACCCTACGGAACAACCACCGGTTGTCGCCCCCGCTCAACGGTTGTTGGACCGTCCTGCCCCGCCCCGGGTCCACTGGTCCCATGAGAGCCTACGCACCCACCGGCCGGGCCCACACGGGCGCACCGCACGTCGTCCTCGCCGAGCGCCCGCAGCCCCGGCCGCGCCCCGACGAGGCGCTGATCAAGGTCGAGGCGTACTCCGTGAACCGGGGCGAGACCTTCAAGCTGGAGGAGCCCGGGGCCAGTTGGCTCCCCGGCAAGGACGTCGCCGGGCTCGTCGTGCAGCAGGCCGCCGACGGCAGCGGGCCGGAGGCGGGGCGGCGCGTCGTCGGGCATCCGATGAGCGCCGGCTGGGCCGAGTACGCCGCGGTGCCGACGTCGGCGCTCGCCGCGCTCCCCGACGGCGTGGACTCCGTGCGGGCGGCGGCCCTCCCCCTCGCCGGGCTGACCGCGCTGCGGCTGCTGCGGGCAGCGGGCCCGGTGGGCGGCCGCCGGATCCTGCTGACCGGCGCCTCGGGCGGGGTCGGGCACTACGTCACCGAACTGGCGGCGGCCGCCGGGGCCCGCCTGACCGCGGTCACCGGATCGCCCGAACGCGGGGCGCGGCTCCTGGAGTTGGGCGCGGAACAGGTCGTCCACGACGTGGCCGCGGCGACGGGCCCGTACGACCTGGTCCTGGAGTCGACGGGGGGCGGCGCGCTGCCGGCCGCCCTCGCGCGCCTGCGCCGCGGCGGCACGCTGATCTGGTTCGGCCAGGCCTCCCGCACCCCGGTCACGCTCGACTTCTTCGACTTCTTCAAGGGCCCCGAGTCCGCGACGCTGCGCCACTTCCACTACATGGACTTCCCCGAGTCGTTCGCCGACGACCTCGCCGCGCTGGTGCGGCTCGTCGCGGGCGGCCGGCTCCGCCCGGAGCTGGGCCGGGTCACGGACTGGGCCGACACCGCCGCCACCCTCGTCGACCTGCGGGAGCGCCGCATCCGCGGCAACGCCGTCCTCACCCTCTCCTGACCCCGTCGAAGACACCCCTGAGCACCGTAAGCACCCCCGAGACACCCGAGACACCCGAGACACCCGAGCCGAGATCCGGAGCACCCATGCCGACCCCCTTCTTCCGCCAGCCCGGCGTCCTCGCCGACTTCATCGCCCAGAACCGCTCCCGGACGTACGGCGCGGGCCTGGACCCGTACGCGTACGAGCGCGTCACGAGCCGGCTCACCGACCTCATGGACTGGCCCGGCGCCTTCATCGGCGAGGGGCGCCGGCAGCTCGCGGACGGGGAGCGGTTCGAGGCGGGCGGCGCGCTGCGTTCGGCCGGGGAGGCGTACCGGCGGGCGGCCCGCTGGTTCCACTGCGCCGTGCTGCTCCCGCACCCCGACCGCGAGGAGGCGGCGCACGCCGCGCGGCAGGCGGACCGGGCGATGGACCGCGCGCTCGCCCTCCTCGAACCGGACGCCGTACGCATCGAGGACGACTCCTACGCGGGCCGGCTGCGCGGGATCGCGCACGCGGGGCGGGGCGTGGCCGTCGTGGTCCCGGGACTCGACTCGTCCAAGGAGGAGTTCCACGACCTGGCGGACGCGCTGCTCGCGCGCGGGGTCGCGGTCTTCGCGATGGACGGGCCGGGCCAGGGGGTGCGGGCGGCGACGACCACCGTGGACGCGGACTACCACCACGTCATGGCACGGGTCGTCGACGCCCTGCACGCCCGGCTGGGCGACCCGGTCCCAATCGCCGTCGTCGGGCTCAGCCTCGGGGGCTACTACGCGGCCTGGAGCGCCGCGCACGAACCGCGCATCGGGGCGGCGGTCACGGTCAGCGGGCCGTACCGGCTGACGGGGTGGGACGACACGGTGCCGTTCGTGCGGGAGACGCTGGCGCTGCGGAGCGGTTCGGAGCGGGCCGGGCGGGAGTTCGTGGCCCGGGTCGACCTCCGGGAGGCGGCGAAGCGGATCGGGGTGCCGCTGCTCGTGGTCGACGGTGCGGACGATGTGATCCCCGGGGTCGAGAACGGGGCGGGGCTCGCCGCGGCGGCGCCGTACGGGGAGTACCTGTCGGTGCCGGGCGGGGATCATCTGCTCGGCAATGTGCGGGAGCGGTGGCTGCCGGTGGTGGGGGACTGGATCGCGGAGCGTCTGCGGGGTGCCGTCTCGTAGGCGGGTGCGGCTCCGGTGGGGGCTGGTCGCGCCCGCGCCCCCCACCGCCCCCGCCCCCCCCCCCCCCCCCCCCCCACACACAAAAAAACCCCCCCG